>NZ_JACSMT010000061.1:0-10684 GCF_018618815.1 Exiguobacterium sp. s128
AATTAGGCTACCTGACACCTAAAAAATATGGTGTACTGGCAGCCTAATCAAGGTGTTTTATATGTGTCTCATATTGCTAGGTCAGTCTATATCGATACCTTTTTTGAGGACATATGTTAGTTAGACTGGGCAGAACGGTCAAACCGTTTGATCGTAAAAGCAAAGGCATGGCTACAATCGATTGGGTGGAATGTTTCCGTCGTTTGGAAAAAGTCGTCTGGTAACTCGGGATAATACACGTCTCCCTCGATGACGGCGTCGATTTCGGTCGCATAGACCCGGTTGACATGAGACAATGTTTGTCGGAACAATTCACCGCCACCAATCAGAAAAACTTCGTCATCCGTATGCAGATAGGCATCGAGTGCGCTCAAGTCATGCCAAATGGTGACACCTTCTGGACGAAAGGAAAGATCCCGGGTGATGACGATGTTTTCACGTCCAGGCAGGGGACGACCAATCGAAATAAAGGTTTTCCGACCCATGATGACCGGTTTCCCATAAGTCGTTTGTTTGAAGTGAGCCAAGTCAGCGGGCAGATGCCAAGGCATCGCATTTTCCCGACCGATGACACGATTGTTTGAATAAGCGACGATATGTGAAATCATATGGCGACCACTCCCTTAATATGGGGGTCCGGATCGTATCCTTCGATCGTGATATCCTCAAACGTAAAGTCCTCGATCCGTTCGATTTCCCGCGCAAAACGAATGGTCGGCAATGGTTTGGGTGTCCGGCTCAATTGAAGCTCCACTTGCTCCATATGATTCGCATAGATATGCGCGTCCCCTAATGTATGCACGAAGTCCCCGACTTCGAGCTTACAGACGTGGGCAATCATATGGGTCAGCAAGGCATAGGAAGCGATATTAAACGGCACCCCTAGGAAGACATCCGCGGACCGTTGATAAAGCTGGCAGGACAGCTTTCCGTTTGCGACATAAAATTGAAACAGCAGGTGACAAGGTGGTAATGCCATCTCTTCTAACTGGCCGGGGTTCCAGGCGCTGACAATCAAACGACGTGAATCCGGATTGGTTTTAATTTGTTCGATGACATCTGCCAATTGATCGACCGTCGAGCCGTCGGGTTTAGGGAACGAACGCCATTGGGCACCATAGACAGGTCCGAGGTTGCCGTCTTCGTCCGCCCACTCATTCCAGATCCGTACACCATGATCTTGTAAATAGGAGATGTTCGTGTCCCCAGAAATGAACCAGATCAACTCGTGGATGATGGATTTCATATGTAGTTTTTTAGTCGTCACCATCGGAAACCCGTCTTGTAGAGGGAACCGCATTTGATGACCAAAAATGCTGGTCGTTCCGGTTCCCGTCCGGTCTTCTTTTTGGATGCCGTTCGTTAAGATTTCGTGACAAAGTTGATGATACTGTCTCATGAATTAAATCCCCCTCTAAAAGCTATCTCCCTATTGTAGCCGAATCCGTTCGGTCGAATCAACTGTTGGTTGAGGCAGGGAGATGACGGCGGAATAAATAACTGAACAACCCGAATAGTGGGATCAGATCTCGCCAACCAAATCGTTGGTCTTGGCGAATTCGAATTCGGTGTAACATGAATAACTGTAAGATGTAGAACATCACAAGGTCGACCGTCATCGTGCGTACGAATTGATTCGTCATGAAGTAAATCTGGAAAATGGACCAATCGGATCGTGCGAGTGCGAGCCAGATGACGATTGCGGAAAGAACAGCCAGCACAGCGACGAGGTACGGAACGAATTTACGGCGCCGAAACGGTAAAAAAGTTTGACGTGGAATCGCAAGTGCCAAATAGGGCATTAAAATAAAGGACCCTAACACAAAGGCTCCAAAACTAGCCAACATCGGGGAAGGTTTTAGAAAACGTTTTTCATCCAAAAACAGCATAAAAAAGGCAGCTGGATAAATGCCGAGTAAGGTAAACAAACTCAATGCGGACGTATCGAATTGACTTTGGTCAAAACGGAAGAAGGAGAACAGGAAACCAGCGGGGAATACACGGTTGTTTCCGAACACTAAAATAAATACGATAGCGATTGCCCAAATCAAAAATAATAAGTAGCGGCGGTACATGGTGTCATTCCTCCTTTCCTAAATCATTTTCCTCTATCTGCCGGTTTCAAACGTCAAACCGAAAGTAGAGCCAACTTCAGTATACCTTAGGAAAATAACGGAATCTCCTTGTTCTTGCTGCTTTGTTCGTGATACGATGTCGATGAAATAAATGGAAGCGCTTTTAAAGATAAATGCAATCGCTTGCATTAATTAGTCATAAGGGAGTCGATCAATCTGATGGAACGTAAATGGTGGCATGACAGTGTAGTCTATCAAATCTATCCGCGGAGTTTCAAAGATTCAAATGGTGACGGGGTTGGCGATCTTGTCGGAGTCATCGAAAAACTGGATTACTTAAAAGAACTTGGGATCGATGTCATCTGGTTGAGTCCGGTTTATGACTCACCAAACGATGACAATGGATACGATATTCGTGATTACGAAGCCATCATGGAGGAATTCGGAACGATGGCGGATTTTGATCGATTGCTGGACCAAGCACATGAGCGGGGCATCAAAATCGTGATGGATCTTGTCGTCAATCATTCTTCGGATGAACATGCCTGGTTCGCGGAATCTCGTAAAAGTAAGGAGAATCCTTACCGTGATTATTATATTTGGCGAAGTGGACAGGAAGACGGGACGTTACCGAATAACTGGGGATCGATTTTTTCAGGTCCAGCCTGGGAACTCGATGAAACAACTAACGAATATTACTTGCACCTCTTCTCAAAAAAACAACCCGATCTGAATTGGGAAAATGAACAGTTACGTCAAGAAGTCTATCAGATGATTACCCGGTGGTTGGACCGAGGAATCGATGGGTTCCGGATGGACGTCATCAATTTGATTTCGAAGACACCAGGTCTTCCAGATGCGACGGTCTCTCCAGGGGCACTTTACGGCGAGGGAGGACAACATTATATTAACGGTCCACGGATTCATGAATTTTTGAAAGAAATGAATGACGCCTCGTTCGGCAATTATGATGTGTTGACAGTCGGCGAAATGCCGGGTGCGACGACGGACGATGCGATTCTCTATACCGATCCAGAACGAAAAGAAGTCAACATGGTCTTTACGTTCGAACATATGGACCTGGATTCCGGACCAAACGGGAAGTGGGATGTTCAACCGTTTGATCTTCAAAAACTAAAAACGAACTTCACGAAATGGCAAGTCGCTCTCCATGAAAAAGGGTGGAACTCACTTTATTGGAACAATCATGATCAACCCCGCGTCGTCAGTCGATTTGGAAATGACACGACCTACCGCGTCGCGTCAGCGAAAATGTTGGCAACGTTGTTACATTTATTAAAAGGAACCCCCTACATCTATCAAGGGGAAGAGATCGGGATGACAAACGTCGCTTTTGAATCGATCGATGATTATGAAGACATCGAAATTCGAAATATGTGGAAAGAGCGAATCGGACAAGGGGCATCACCCGAAGACTTATTGCACTCGATTCATCTAAAGGGACGGGATAATGCCCGAACTCCGATCCAATGGGATGCGACAGACCATGGTGGCTTCACGACAGGGACACCCTGGTTGAAGGTTAACCCGAATTATCCATCCATCAATGTCGAACAAGCTTTACAAGATCCGAACTCGATTTTCTATTACTATAAACAATTGATTGCTTTACGCCATCAACATGATTTGATGGTCTATGGAGAGTATGCGTTAATCTTGGAAGAAGAGCCTGAAGTCTATGCCTATACGAGAACGTATGAAAAGGAAACATGGTATATCTACTGTTCCTTTGCTCAATCAGACGTAACGGTTCCGATCGCACACGATACGACAGATCCCGTCATCGGAAACTATGACGCCTCACCTATCGTGACAGACCAAAAGTTGACACTTCGTCCTTATGAGGCAATCGTGTATCGTACAGTACAAGAAAAAGGAACGACTCAAAAATAAGTTTCTGACAAAAACGGGGTGACGGATTTGAAATCCGCCACCCCGTTTTTAGTATTTGGTAGAACGCACACGATTTGAGTCCGCCCCCTTCTCGGTCCAGCTGAAGTGGGCGGAGTTCAAGGTGTCTCCTTGACGATTTGTTTGATCGCCTCAATGATTCGTTGCTGATCCTCTTTCGTCGTTTCTAATCGAACACCATATAAACGCTGTGCCTCCGTCCATTTTTCATGTAAAATCTGACCGGATACTTTCAGCGGTTCTGCACCGAGTAAAAGTGAAAATTCGACGACGATAGAAGTCGAACGATCGATTGGCAACTTCAATGGCGTGGCAATGGCAATACCACTGGGAGAAATATTGTAAATTTCCATTGATCCAGCCGGTGTCCGACGTCCTTCTTTGACGAGATAGAACTCGCCCGTGATCGGTTCATCGAAGTGATACCGAAACGACTCATTTCGTTTGATTTTCAAGAAGACCACCTCCTAATTTCCATTATCCGTTAAAAGAAGACAATCTTCTAGCCGAATGTCTGAAAAGAAGGGAAATCAACAAATCAAGCAGCGAGATCCTTAGAAGAAGTCGTCGGATGGATTCGTTTTGCAAGATACATGAATGGAGTAGCGACCCAAGCGATCACAAACTTCGCTAAGTACGTCGTCACAAAAATCTGCCACCAAATATCAAACGGTAAATCATGAAATGCAATCGCACAAAACGTTAACGTATCAATCAGTTGGCTTAAGACGGTCGAACCAGTCGTCCGCAACCACAGCTTTTTTTCGCCTGTTTTTTGGCGGATCTTAGAATAGATGAAGACATCAAACAGTTGCGAGACGAGATAAGCGGATAAACTACCAAGAGCAATCCATGGAAGTAAGCCGAATAGTAAGTTTAAGGAACTCGACATGTCTTTAGCAAGCGTATCGTTAAGGGGGGTATACAAAAGGCTGTACTGCATGAGGAATGTTGTTGTGATCAAAGAGAAAAAGCCCATGTATACGCCTTGACGAGCAACTTTTTTTCCGTATTTTTCGTTTAAGATGTCTGTTGCCAAGTAACAGCTTCCATACACGACATTCCCCAATGTGAAGATGTAAGAATAGATTTCAACTTGTTGTGTCACCTGAATGTTTGCAATGATCGTTGCGATGGCAATCCACATCAACAGACCCGTTTTTCCAAACAAACGATAACTGAGTAATAATAATCCCATCGTAATGAGAATCGAAGGGAACCATAACCATTCATTCATCCACGTGTCCTCCTTTTAGAATCATCCAAAGTAAGATTTTACGCTTGAATTGAAGATCTGTCAAAAAAAACCGACGCAAGTTCGCGTCGGCGTACGATCAAGGTCGTTGCAACGAATAACGTTTGCGGCGACCTTTACTAAAATATTCATTCCCTTTTACGAATCCATTCGTCTTAAAAATCTGACAGGCAATCTCTTGATGAGGTGACGTCGGTAAGACACGAGCACGTACCTCATAGACCGCTAGCACGTCAGATTGTTGTAAAGCGAGCTGAACGGCTTTGGTTCCATAACCCCGTCGGCTATAGGCATCAAAAATCATTAAATCCAGTTGGAAGTAATGGCCCATTTTCAATAGAAGTAGGCGTCCCACCAGTTGATCGTCGACAAGAATATCAAAATAAAAATCTTCTGAATAACTGTGTTCGACGGAATCAAAAGCACGTTCCACCCCGAGTTCATGATCGTAGCCTTGAATTTCCTGACTGGATAATCCGTAAGCCTGTTCCCCGTACTTTAAAAAATGTTCGAATTCGGTCTGGTCGACGTGACGTAATGCTCGACGCTTTAAATCCATGACGTTGTCCTCCTCTGATCGCAATTCACTCTGCTTATTCATTATAGCGACTCGAAGAAAGAAATTGCAAAAGATAGCTGAAACGAATGCCGGAAACAGTCATCCAAAAAAATAAGAGGATTGTAAACGGATTGTGATTGTTTCATTTAGTGATGAATATGGTAAAGTAATGATGTAGATATCTGTATGCTGGAAGGGGCTGGGAAATGTGTTCACAGAACGCGATGGAATCAAATTACGCTTGGAACAGATTGAACGTTTATACTCAGATTTAAATCGTGAAGCAAAACAATTAACGGAACGGTTACGTCAATTGGATGAACAAGGTGATGAAGTGCGTCACGACCTTGCATTAAATAAAGAAGATCGCGATCATCTGAAATCAAGTATCGATGAGACGTTACAAGCCTTGTTGCAACGGACGACCGTTGACGCTAAAGTCGAACAAGAAAAACAAGAAGATTTGATTTCAAAAAAAGCACTCATCGAGGACATCGAAGGGTTATTGAAGAAAAAGAAATAAGCTGGCGTAGGCTAGCTTATTTTTTTCTGGGAGTGGAAAGATTTTGAATAAACAGAGGATTGTATTAACAACGTGTTTGAGACCTACGGCTGACGTAAAAGCTCGAGTCATGCAATTAGCTCAAACGGAACAGACCATTGACTTCCACATCACGGAACGGAAAAAACTCAGCATTCAGTCATTTCATGATTGCTATCAGCTTCCGGTCCTTGTCGTCGATAAAAAACAATTGGAGTATTATCCGGAAGGGACCGACCATTCGTTTTTCTTTCATCCATCAAGTGCAGTTTTCCGAATCAAACAATTTGATGTGAGTGGACACGATCCGTTGATTACAATCGCACGGCTGGAGGAAGGCATGACGGTTCTCGACTGTACGCTAGGGTTAGGTGCGGATTCAATCGTCATGAGCCATGCGGTCGGCTCTTCCGGTCAGGTGACTGGACTAGAAAGTAATGCAGCAACCGCTTTGATTGTCCGTCAAGGTTTACAACACTGGATTGAACGGTATCAGCCGATCGTCGATGCGATGCGACGAATCGTCGTTCGAGAAGCCGATCACCTGACATATCTCAAAAGCTGTTCGGATGACGCAGTCGATGTCATTTATTTTGATCCGATGTTTGAAAAAACGGTCTCTGAATCCACACACTTAAATGGGTTACGCCAGCTCGCGAATTATGAACCGTTGACGGAAGAAGTGTTGATTGAAGCGAAACGGGTTGCTCGGCAACGAATCGTCTTAAAAGCTCATTTCGAAAGCGACTTGTTTGACCGATTTGGTTTCGCACGGACGAAACGTAAATCTTCGAAACTGCATTATGGCGTCTTGGAACTGTGACGCATACAAAAAATGCCTCTTCGCAACTTGCGAAGAGGCATTTTGGTCATTCAACAGCTTCTTTTAATTCTTCTTCCATATCGTCAAACTTGTCCTGAACCGACTCGACAGGCTGTTTCGTCAACAGGCTGACGACAACCGTAAAGATCAAGCTTGTAAAGAATCCTGGGACCATTTCGTAGAGCGTCGTACTGAGGCCAAGCTGGACCCAAAGAATGACAGTGATCGCACCAGATAGCATACCGGCTAGGGCACCTTGTTTCGTCATCCGTTTCCAGTAAAGGGAAAGCAAGATGATTGGACCAAACGCGGAACCAAATCCGGCCCAAGCGTATCCAACGAGTGATAAGATGGTTGCAGAGGGATTCCAAGCTAAAACGGAACCGATTACGGCAATCACTAGGACTGCAATTCGACCTGTTAAGACCAATTGTTTATCTGATGCTTTTTTGTTCAAGAACGTTTTATAAAAATCTTCCGTCAATGCACTTGATGTCACAAGGAGTTGAGACGAAATCGTCGACATGATTGCGGCTAAGATGGCTGCCATCAAGAATCCTGTGATATAGGGGTGGAACAAGACGTCAGAGAAACGGATAAAGACGGTTTCTGGGTCGCCAAGCCCATTTCCTTGTCCTTCAAAATAGGCAATCCCGACAAGTCCTGTCATCATCGCACCAAGGATCGAAATGAACATCCAGCCGATTCCGATACGGCGTGCTTTTTTCAAATCTTTTACTGAGCGGATCGCCATAAAACGGACGATGATATGCGGTTGTCCAAAGTAGCCCAGTCCCCAAGCAAGAAATCCGATGATACCAAGGAGTGTTGTTCCTTTGAACGGATCAAATAACGTTGGATCTAAGTTTTCAGCATAACGATATGCCCCATCAATTCCACCAGCGTCTGTTAACGCGACGATCGGGACGAGGACAAGCGCGATGAACATGATACAACCCTGGACGAAATCGGTCCAACTGACTGCGAGGAAACCGCCAAATAGTGTATAGGCGACGACGACCGCAATCGTCAAGAGCATACCATAATGATAATCAAAGCCAAACGAACTTTCGAATAACTTACCACCGGATACGATACCCGCTGATGTGTAGAACGTAAAGAAGACGATGATGATAACGGCTGAAACTGTACGCAGGATACGCGAAGTATCTTTGAAACGATTTTCTAAAAAGTCAGGAATCGTAATCGAGTCATTCGCCATCTCCGTATACAGGCGAAAGCGTGGAGCAAGAATCAAGTAGTTGACGTAACACCCGATCAATAATCCTAATGCGAGCCACAAGGCGGATACCCCCGTCGCATACATGGCACCAGGTAATCCCATCAACATCCAGCCACTCATATCGGATGCTCCGGCTGATAGAGCCGTGACACCAGGTCCTAAATCACGACCACCTAACATATAATCTTCTGTGTTTGTCGTTCGCTTGTACGCAATGTAGCCGATGGCAAGCATCATGACTAAGTACAAACTAATTGAAATCCATTCTTGCGTCATAACAATAAAGCCTCCAATAACGTTTTTTTTGCGCTGGTTAACTGTCTTGTCAAATAAGCACAATCGATTTGTTCCCCACCTTACAGGGGATGAAACAGTAACGCAAGTCTTCACACAGTCATTAAAAATGGCTTCAAGCCTTAACTATCAAGGGGTTGTGAAACTTTTTGTAGCTTAAAAAGTTCTATTTTTCTGAATTCCGTCATGGAAAAGTGATTGAAACGTAAAGGAAATGCCTTTTTCTATACGGAATAACTAGATATAATAAACTTATTTTGCTTTCTAAAAAACACCACACGTGTTGACAGGGGCTCATCAACGCGTGTGGTGTGACTAGGAAGAAGAAAACTCAATCCATGAAATTCAGTTTTTGATAAGCAGAGTAAAGACGATCCAAGGCTTCATCTAGCTGGCTTCGTGGGCAACCAAAGTTCAATCGTTCAAATGCAAGGGCATTTGTGCCAAAGGGACGACCATGTGTCAATGCCAAACCGGCCTCCTCGACTAACCAAGTGGCACGTATCGTATCGTCAAACGGGAGTGCTTGGCAATCGATCCAGAGTAAAAACGTCGCATCAGGTGACACCACAGTCAAGCGAGGCATCTCTGTCTGAATGCGTTGCACGGCGTGATTTCGATTAGCTTCTAAATAATACAGTAAGTTGTCTAGCCACTGTTCACTTTGAGGATCAGTATAGGCGGCGATGATGGCAGTTGAAGCCATGGCATTCGGATGAACGAAATGGGCTTGCTGGACCGCTTCGATTTTCAGTCGGGTTTCAGCTTCCGGTACAATGAGATAAGAGGCATATAGACCAGGAATGTTAAATGTTTTAGACGGGGCACTTACTAAAATCACCTTATCGTAATCAAACCCGATGATCGGATAGTGGCGTGAACTCGAAAAAATCAAGTCGGCATGAATCTCATCCGATACGATATACAAGTCGTATTGTTTAGCCAAATCTACTAGACGCTGAAGCTCGGACTGACTGAAGACGCGTCCTGTCGGATTATGAGGATTACATAAAATGATCATCCGTGCCGTCTTCATCTGTTGCTCAAGCAATGAGAAGTCGATTTCATAACGCCCCTTCGTAAAAAGAAGAGGATTTTCAATCAATTGTCGTTCATTTGACTCGATCACATGATGGAATGGAGGATAGACAGGGGTTTGGATGATGATTTCATCCCCTTTTTCTGTTAAAGCCAACACGCTATGCGCCAGGGCGGGGACGACACCGCTGGAATAAAGAATCGTTTCCAGGTCAACCGGTTGATCATATCGTTTTTTAAACCAATGCGAAATCGCACGTTTTGCATCCTCTTCGAAGAGCGAGTAGCCGAAATGACCACTTGCTGCCCGTTTTGTCAGTGCTTTTGTAATACTGTCTGCGGGGCGGACGTCCATGTCGGCGACCCACATCGGAATCAATTGATCGGACCCGAATAATTGTTCCAACCCATCCCATTTCGCAGATCCGGTTTTTCTTTTTTCCAACACTTCATCAAAGGAGTATTCTTGCATCTGTCTTCATTCCTTTCAAAATAGAATTGCTACTGTCTTCACAGTACCGAACGGGCTTCATTTCGGCAAGTTCGAAAAATAAAGGTTTTAAACGGAGGGACGTTGGGAAAACTCAATATCGTACACAAAAAAAAGGACGGGGTGGATTTCATGTTACATTCTAAAGTGTTAGTTGGTCGATCACCAGAAGAGCTCGAAGAACGGTTGAATCATTTCTTTGAAGAAAATGGTGTCGGTTCAAATTCAATCATCACACTCAAATTCTCGACATTCGTTGCATCGAAAGCGGATGAACATTATTCCGTGTTGATTGTCTTTGATAACTCATTAACAAAAACAGTCCTTTAATGAACAAAAGTAGCTATCTAGACTGACCTAGCAATATGAGACACATATAAAACACCTTGATTAGGCTGCCAGTACACCATATTTTTTAGGTGTCAGGTAGCCTA
>NZ_JACSMT010000062.1:0-10293 GCF_018618815.1 Exiguobacterium sp. s128
ATACCGGGGTTTTCGCTTTTTTTCTATGTTCGATTTAAAATCCGATGGATTTTATGTGTCAACCACACCTTATGGTGATGAGCCAAAAAAAAGGAAGCGATTCGCATCGGGAGATGCGGTTCGCTTCCTTTTTTAGTCTGTTTCAACCTGATAACGGGCTAAGGACAATTTACCCCGGCATTCAAAGACGATTCCTTCGGCTTCAAGTACCAATTGCTGTTCCTCACCGTCGAGTGAAATTTCGCCTTTTGCATTCAAGACACGATGCCACGGCAATTGTTCCGTCCGACTGAGGCTGTGAAGAATCCGAGCGACTTGGCGTGCAGCACGTGGATTTCCGGCAAGACGGGCGACCTGGCCGTATGTCATGACCCGCCCCGGCGGAATCGAACGGATGACTTGGACGACCTCCAAGGTAAACGGAATCACGGTGTTTCGTTGGTCGAGGAAATATATTGTTGAATCTTATCGTCCTCATCAAATCCAATCGTCACGTCCGTAATCCCTTGTTGGAGCCGGATTTGTAGTTCGAGCCGATCCTTGATGTCATCGGCTTCAGCAATCGTCAACGATGGATCGACTTCAATCTCGACTTCAACATGGAAATGATCGCCTTCCTTGATGACTTCAAGCTTACTGATGTCACGCACGTCGGCATCTTGCAGGATGAGACCACCAAGCCGTGCCGACATCGTCTCATCGGCTTCTCCGAGTGCACCAGCGGCATTTTGTAAAAAGACGTTACCGACGACGTAAAACATCATTAAACCAATGATGATGGATGCGACGCCTTCTGCCTGGTGGAACGGTGTCAGATGGGAGATGATGACGGCGATCATCGCGACAAGCCCACCTGCTGTTGCGACCAGATCTTCGAGGAAGACGAGTCGGGTCGCCGGTTTTGCTTGTTTCAAGGCACGGAAACTATCGAGGATCAACTTCGGACCTTTCGTCGTCAGGCGGGCATCATGTGCGATTTCTTGCATCGCCTTATAAAAGACACCACTTTCGAGGACGACACCGACGAACAGGACGGATAGTGTAATCCAAAAGCCGGTCGATTCCGTCGGTTCGATGATGTGGGCAATGCCTTCATGAATCGTTTCATATGCCATGATGCCGACGAATAAGATCGCGCCGAGCAAGACCAGATTGACGAGGCGGCCAAAGCCGTTCGGGAACCGTTTTGTCGGTGCTTTCTTACTGAGGGCGGAACCGATGAAGACAAAAAACTGATTAGCAGCGTCACCAATCGTATGCATCATCTCAGCAAACATCGCGACGTTTCCCGTTAAGACGTAAGCGACAGCTTTGATGATGGCGATGACCGTATTGACGATCGCGGCGGTCAGGGCAGAGCGATTGCCCCGTTTTAATAACGTAATGAATTCTCCCATGATGTGTCTCCTTTAGCTAACAAACTTGATTACTAATAGTAGTATGTTACACCAGATGACCTCCTGAAAACCAATTTGAACAAAAAAAGACCATCTCACCCGTGGGTGAGATGGTCCAAATGTCATGGAGTCATGTTAAATCGACTGTTTTGTTGATTTCGTTTGAGTCGTCGTTCCCAACCGCTTTTTTCAACAGTTGTTTGACGGATTTCGTCGTATTTCCTGTCTCCCAGTATTCAGCGCCTTCGGTATTCACCTTGATCAAGACGACTTTTGGATCTTCATAGGTCGTTCCGAGATAGGCTTCGTAACGTGGACTCCAGAGTTCTTTTTTACGATTGATGTCTTCGACGAATTCGGCTTTCCCGCGAATCGAGACGTACGATTTATCGACATAGGCGACGTTGACGTTCGGATTTTTAAGAATTTCATTATATTTACCTGTATCTTTTGATGTAAGGAACCAGAGATCGCCATCGAACTCGATATCCTGAGTCTGCATCGGACGTGAAACGAGTCCCTCATCTGAGACCGTCGTCAGCATCGCTGTTTCGATTTTATCGATCAATTTTTTGACCGTTTCGACGGCTTCTTGGTTTGATGTATGATTCGTTGACATGAAAAACACCTCATCCTTTAAGTTTTTGTTGCGGCTACTTTAAGAATGTTCCCTGATTTATAAATTGAAAACGTCGCCATCCGGTAAACAGGCAGTTTAATTGCATTCGATTATCAGACAGGCGTACAGTTTAGACATGAAGTCAACACTAGAGGAGAGATTACAGATGAGATTAAGTATTTTAGACCAGTCGCCGGTCTCAAAAGGACAGACGCCGTCAGAAGCTTTACATGAAACGGTTGACCTTGCGAAAGTTGCCGATGAACTCGGTTATACACGTTTATGGGTGTCGGAGCACCACTTTGCGAAGACGCTTGCCGGATCAAGTCCGGAAGTCTTAATCGCCTACATGGCAGCCGTCACGAAACAGATTCGTCTTGGTTCAGGCGGAGTGATGTTACCGCATTACAGTCCATATAAAGTCGCCGAGAACTTCCGTGTCTTAGAAGGACTTGCTCCGAACCGGATTGATCTTGGACTCGGTCGCGCACCGGGCGGTATGCCGCTTGCGACACGTGCACTTCAAGAAGGATCGTCGCCGCGATTCGGCGGTGCCGACTACGGTGCGCAACTCGATGACCTCGTCGATTACTTAAAAGACGGGGCACCGGCGGACCATCGTTTCGCGGGACTTGTCGCGACACCGGAAGTCGACACGACACCGGAAGCCTGGTTGCTTGGTTCAAGCGGTGGCAGTGCTTTGAATGCCGCGCAACGTGGATTCGGGTTCGCGTTTGCCCACTTCATCAACGGACAGGGTGGTCAAGACGTGATGGATTATTACCGTCATAATTTCATGGCGACATCGTTCAACGAGACGCCGCAGACACTTGTTTCGATTTTTGTGACGTGTGCTGAAACGACGGAAGAGGCGGAACGTTTGGCTTCGAGTCTTGATCTGTCGTTGCTCCTGCTTGAGAAAGGTGTCTCGTCAACAGGTACACCGACTCCGGAGGAAGCCGCCGCTTACCAGTACTCATTCCAGGATCAGTTCCGGATTGCCGAAAACCGGAAACGGATGATCGTCGGAAACCCGGAAGACGTCGCCCGTCAGTTGCAAAATCTCGCGGACTCTTACGGAACGGATGAAGTGATGATCGCTTCGATGATTGCTGACAAGGAAGCGAAACAACAATCACTCCGTCTGATCATGGACGCAGTCAAAGCAACAGTTTAACCTGATAAGGACGTTCATCTCAGCTTGCCGAGGTGGACGTTTTTTCTGTTTAATCAAAAACAGCCCTGGCGAGATGGGTTCTCGTTGAGGCTGTTTGAATTAAAGTGCTTTAAAACCAAGTAACTTTTGTGTCCAGTATTTTTCAGACAGGCGACTGATGCCGAGTGACGGTGTGTTGGCATGAATGAACTGATCGTTGTTCAACATGATGCCAATGTGAGTCGGGCCGGCTGCGTACGTATTTTCAAAGAAAATGATGTCTCCACGGACCGGTTGGCGTAATTTCGATAACTTTTGACCGAGGTAACCGTCATTGTTCCAGTAGCCGTTGACGTTGGTCCGGGCGACTTTGTAGCCGGCCGTGTTCAATGCATAGTTGATGAAGCCGGAACAATCGAATCCGCCGTTGACCGGACTGCTCGAACCCCAGACGTACGGTGTCCCGAGATACTGTTGTCCGATCGAGATGGCTTTTTCCATGATGCCAGACGCTGGAACCGTCGTCGTTGGCGGTGTGACCGGTGGTGTTACCGGAGCCGTGACGGAACCGGTCGTGATATAGCTTTTCGCGACATAATAATACGTCGCCCCGATTTTAATTTGGTACCAGCCAGCGTTTGTACCAGTCGTTTCACCGGACACTTGGACGCTTGCGCCATGGGCCAGTTGGGTAAAGATTGTGGCTGTCGTTGCAGGAGCCGTCCGGACGTTCAAGCCGGTTGGTGCATTGACTTTATAGGATTTTGATTGATCGACCGGTGTGACAGAGACACCTGGTGCAGGCGGGGTTTCTTTTGCCGTCGCAGAGACATAACTGGATGCGACGTAGACATTTTTCCCATCAAGTTGGATTTGGTACCAGGAATCGACTGCGCCCGTGACTTTCAAGACGGTTTTGTGTGGTAATGTTTTATAAATCTTGCCTGTCGTCGAAGCAGACAGACGGGCGTTTAATCCTTCTTTTGCATTGACTTCATATTGTTTTGACGAGTCGACCGCTTTGACGGCTGTCGAAACCGGGGGTGTGACGGGTGTCGTGACGGGTGGTTTTGAACCGGTCGTCACTGTCGATGTTTTGGCCGTGACGAGTGTCGTATGGACGAATGCCGGCTTGTTTTTGTAGTTGATTTCATACCAGTCGCCTGATTTCTTTTTGACCGTTAAATTGACGTTTTTCGCCAGTTTACCAAGCGATTTTGAAGACGTCGTCGCCTTTTCCCGGACATTGACGG
Source organism: Exiguobacterium sp. s128 (assembly GCF_018618815.1). Lineage (NCBI taxonomy): Bacteria > Bacillati > Bacillota > Bacilli > Caryophanales > Exiguobacterium > Exiguobacterium sp. s128. The sequence goes on from NZ_JACSMT010000062.1 coordinate 4,426, forward strand.
CTGAGGTGTTCGTTATGTAGGTCGTAGTTGTCGGTGCTTTTGCAGGAACCGTTTTGACGTAAGCAGCGGTGATGAATGCTTTTTTCGATTGGTGGCGAATTTCGTACCATGAACCGGTTTTTTTGACTGCTGTGACGGTCGTTCCTTTTTTGAGGGTCGTAATCACAGGAGCGGAAGTAGTGGCAGCAGTCCGGATATTGACGTTGTCTGTCAAGATGAGTGTCGTTGATGCGGCTTCGACGCCTGTTGCTGAGCTGATCAGCGCAAGAGTCGTCAAAGTGAGAAATGTCTTTTTCACGTAGTGTGGCTCCCTTCCAAAATAACGAATCCAGTTCGATCTGAAATCGAATCATTGTTACCATTTTGTCATAAGAAGGATGGGATTCACCTGATTTAAAAATATATTTTTTGAGAAAGATTTTCAGTTCGTTTTCAAAAAAAAGAGGAGTTTTGCAAACGAGAATAATTTTCAATTATCCTGTACACTAAAGGTAATTTGAAAGGAGGACTTGCATGTTAAAACGGTTTTATCACTATTACATACCGCATAAACGATTGTTTTGGCTCGATTTTTCATCTGCCTTGTTCGTTGGACTGCTTGAACTGGCATTCCCACTCGCTGTCAAATGGTTCATCGACACGCTGTTGCCGGAAGGCGAGCTCAACTGGATCATTCTTGTCAGTGTCGGATTACTGGGGTTGTATGTCATCAGTACGTTGATGCAGTTCGTCGTCAACTACTTTGGTCATAAGCTCGGAATCAATATCGAGACCGATATGCGGCGTCAGTTGTTTGGACATGTCCAAAAGCAATCGTTCCGTTTTTTTGACAATACAAAAACGGGACACATCATGAGCCGGATTACGAATGACTTGTTTGATATCGGTGAACTGGCCCACCATGGTCCGGAAGATGCCTTCATCGCGGTCATGACGTTACTCGGTGCCTTTTCGATCATGATGACGATCAACGTTCGACTCGCACTCGTCACGATTATCGCTGTGCCATTTTTGATCTGGTTGATCAGTTATGCCAACGTCCGGATGAACCGGTCGTGGGACCGGATGTACGGCAACATCGCGGAAGTCAATTCCCGGGTCGAGGACAGCGTGTCCGGCATTCGCGTCGTACAATCGTTTACGAACGAGGCCCACGAAGTGGCACGCTTTGAAAAGGACAACGTGACGTTCCGCCAGTCGAAGATCAATGCGTATAAAGTCATGAGTACAAGTCTATCCGGCATCTATTTGACGACCCGATTGATGACGCTGGCCGTCCTCGTCGTTGGTGCCTATCTCAGTTACAACGGAAAACTCACATACGGTGAACTGGTCGGTTTCATTTTGTATATGAATATTCTTCTAAAACCAATCGATAAGATTACGGCACTCCTTGAGTTATACCCTAAAGGAATGGCCGGGTTCAAACGTTTCCTCGAGATGATTGACCATGACGAGGAATTAAAGGACGCACCGGATGCGATTGCAGTCTCGACCTTGCGCGGTGCGATTCGCTTTGATGATGTCAGCTTTGGTTATGAAGCGGATCGTCTGATTCTAAATAACATCCATTTATCGGTCGAACCGGGACAGACGATTGCCTTCGTCGGAACATCCGGTGCAGGGAAAACAACGATTTGTTCCTTAATTCCGCGATTCTATGATGTCACGGACGGCGCAATCACAATCGACGGGATTGATATCCGGCAGATGACAAAAGCATCGCTCCGGCAACAAATCGGGATCGTTCAGCAAGATGTCTTCCTGTTTTCTGGAACGATTGCGGAAAACATTGCCTACGGAGACTTGACGGCAAGTCGAGCGGAAATCATCGAGGCCGCGGAACGGGCGCATCTTGGGCAGATGATTGCCGATTTACCGGACGGATATGACACGCAGATCGGCGAGCGGGGCTTGAAGTTATCCGGCGGACAAAAGCAGCGTCTTGCGATTGCGCGGATGTTTCTCAAGAACCCACCTTTGTTGATCTTAGACGAAGCGACATCGGCGCTCGATACGGAAACAGAAGCAATCATTCAAGAGTCGCTTGCCGAACTGTCTAAAAACCGGACGACGCTGATCATTGCTCACCGTCTGGCGACGATTCGTCAGGCAGACCGGATTTTAGTCGTCACGAAAGATGGAATCGTCGAAGATGGGACACATGAAGAGCTCGTTGAGAACGGTGGTTACTTCTCGCGTCTACTTGAAAAACAACGTGTCTGACATCAGCCGGGAGTCTCCTCATCTGCCAAGATGAAGCAGGCTTCCGGCTTTTTTTGTGAGGCTGGTCAGTCGTCCGAGAAAAGCGGAATGATTTCACAGGAAGCGGGAACATATAAGAGAAGGGAGGACGGGAACATGTACGGATTATTTTGTGAAAATTACAATGAGAGTTATTCGACGTTACATGGAGAATCCTCACATGACTTCCATCGTTTTTTTGCCTTGTCCTATACGATACATGATAGGGCCTTTCACAAAGACGCATATGATCAGATGATGCAGATCGTCAAACGGAAGACGACCCGATTTTCTGCCTTACGGAGTCGCTATACCCCGTTGTTGATTTCACACATTGAGCTCAACAGTACAGAACCGGATCGGTTGCTCGAGAAAGTGATCGAAGCGGAACGACATATCAAACGGCGTTTCATCAAAGAAAAGGCCGTCCGCCCTTTTTTTGCCCTCAGTGAAGTCCTGAACCGTGAGCAAGGCATCGATGCATTTGCCCTCGTCGAACAACTCAAACAGACCCATCCCGTCCTCAATCTGGCGAAACAATATGTCGTGACGTCGACGTTGATGGAGACTAAAGCCTTGCCGGAGTCGTTCCTTGAAACGGTCGAACAAGCAGAGAAATGGCTCGAACAATGGATGAGCCCGTCAAGTGAACGGTTGATGACTGCTCAGATTTTAGGTGCGTTACCGGAACTTGACGCACGAAAAAAGCGGATCCGGATTTGGTGTGAGATGCTGGAAGAAAGGGAAGTTCGGATTTGGGATCGGTTGTTTCCGTTACTGGCGTTACTTGAAACGACGGAACGGGTCGATATGATTTATGTGACGCGGATTGTCGACCGGGAACGGTCCCGCAACCGTTTTTCCGACGAAGTCAACTGGCTGATTGCCTTTCATCTCCTGCTCGCTAAATCAGGCAAAAGCCGCTTACAGTCGGCTTTGCTGATTTTAGCGACGCTTGAACTGACAAAAAAACCGCAATAAACAAGGAAATTCGTTCAGACTAAAAAAAGCCAAACGACCCTCAGCAAACTTGTTGAGGGTCGTTTGGTGTACCGTTAGTTAAATGTGGTGAACGTCGCATGTTGCTCGACCGGATATAACGCTTTCCCGGCCACGTCATTTAAAATCAGTTGATTTCGTGAGACCGACATGCCGAGATTGTCGGCGGCTGGACCATGTGATAACTCGAGATTCGTCGTTGCATACAGATGATGATCGGTTTTGAGTGTCCGACCGATCCGGTAGTTGGCATCGACTTTCCATGCCTGTTCGCCCTCGAACTCGATATCGAGTCGATGGGTGAAGCGGGGAAGCGACGGGACGAACCCGGTTGCCGCGACGACGGCTGCTGTGTTTGAAGTCCGCTGGTCGTTTAGTTCCGTATGACGCATCGAGATCGTAAAGTCATTTTCGTGCGTAATCTGATCAACTTCTAAGTTCGCCCGGATCTTGATACGTTGGACTTCATCACGCGGTAAGTCATACAAATGTTCATAGATGGCTTGTAGCGTCTCCGGACTGATCCCGTTTTGCGAGCGAGCGAATTTTGCGACGGCTTCTTGTCTGGTCGCGAGCGGCAGGCTGTTGAAATACTGGACATAGCTCGGGGAAAAGATTTCTTCACCGAGTTTTCCGGTCTCGAGTGTCTCGAAGATCGTCGACCGGGAAATCCATTCCAGTTCAAATGCCTTCGGGCGGTCACTCGTCAACAAGTCGAGGAAGATTTCAGCGGCGCTTTGACCGGAACCGACGATACTGACTTTAGCTTGTTTCAGTAAATGTTCTTTTTCCATGACATATTGGGTGTTATGAATGACTCCTTCGTCAAAACTAGACGGAATCGAAGGTTTTGCGCCGGTTCCGAGCACGACGTTACGTGTTTCGTATGTCGTCCGTTTCCCGGTCGTGACTTCTTCGACGAGCACTTCATAACTGTCACCCGTATCTTGGATGTCGATCACACGTGTCGAAAAGTGTAGGTCTTCTAGTTGGGTCGAGACCCATTTTAAATAGGCATTGTACTCTTGGCGTGAAATAAGTAATTTTTCATAAAAATAAAACGTATGCAAGCGATTGATGGATCGCAAGTAGTTTAAATACGTAAACGGACTCGTCGGATCAGCGAGCGTGACGAGGTCAGAAATAAAACTTGTCTGCATCATCGAATCCTTGATCATCATTCCCGGATGCCAGGAAAATTGTTCGCTTTCATCAAAAAATAACGTCCGCAGAGGTGTCGGATGAGCAAGGGCACTTAAGCCTAAGTTCATCGGTCCGATTCCTACGCCAATCAAATCATACATAAAAAAGCCTCCCAATCAATATTGTTATAAAACAATACCCGATATAGGAGGGGGTTGAAACGTACCTTGTTAATTGTTTACAGTTGATCCGTCGTCGTCGTTTGAGTCGAGACAGTCAGTTGTTTGCCATCACGGATGATGGTTAAGGTGACATTGCCGTCAGATTTGATGAGGGCTGTTTTAATGTCAACAAAACTTTTGATCGTTTCATCGTTGATTTTAGTGATGACATCACCTGTTTTTAATTTAGCGGAGGCTGCCGGACTGTTTGGTTCAATCGACATGACGACGACACCTGTTTTTTGGGACTCGGGCAGTTTAACTTGTTCGAGCAGGTAGCCGGCCGGGAAAGCCGAAACGTCCTGCAGGGAAACACCAAGTGTCGGGTGTTTGACTTCACCATTTGTCTCAAGCTGTTTGAGGATCGGTAAGGCATCGTCAATCGGGATACTGAAACCAACCCCTTCGACGCCACTCTCGGCAATCTTCATCGAGTTGATCCCGACCAGTTGACCTTGTTCGTTGATCAAGGCGCCACCGGAATTCCCCGGGTTGATGGCGGCATCGGTCTGGATGACCGTCGTATTGAAGTCATCCTGTCCATCTTTGTTCGTATCGACAGGGACGGTCCGGTCGTTGGAACTGACGATTCCCCGTGTGACGGAGTTTTGGAACTCACCAAGCGGATTGCCGATCGCAAGGACGGTTTGTCCGGCTTTTAAGTCAGCCGATTTTCCGAGTGTGATGACGGAAGGGACGTCTTTAGCATCCACCTCAAGGACGGCAAGGTCATACGTCTCGTCACTCCCAAGTAGTTTTGCCGTGAGTGTTTTTCCGTTGTTCAAGGTCACTTCCAGTTTACTTGCCCCATCGACGACATGATGGTTTGTGATGATGTACGCTTGATCGTCTGATTTTTTATAGATGACACCTGAGCCGGAACCACTCGCGGCGTCCTCTTGGTTTATCGAATTCCCAGTCTGATAATTCGTGACCGTCACGACGGATTTTTGCGCAGTAGCGACGGCGTTCGTCACGGGATCACTGGTCGTCGTCGAAACTTGTTTTGGCATGCCGTTTGAAAGTGGAGTATCCGCGACCTGTTGTTCTTGATCCATTAAAATCGGAAAGGCGACCGTTGCGGTAAGTACGGCACCGATGATGCCCCCGGTTAATCCAGGTAAAAGTTGTCTTGTTTTTCCTGCCATCGAAATCCATCCCTTCAAGTGTTGTGGCTCATCACCATAACACGTGGTTGCTATTTTAACGACCAAGCTCAAGGCGCAATCTCAAAAAGAATCGTTCGAGGTTTCGGTAGCCA
>NZ_JACSMT010000063.1:0-9755 GCF_018618815.1 Exiguobacterium sp. s128
TAAACGGCTTGAGTCCGCTGGAATTCAGGGCTCAAGCCGTTTAAAAGATTTTTATTATTTCGCCTGTCTACTTGACGGGGAGCAGTTCAAAGATGGGATCATCGGCCTTTTGATTGATGGAAGACGGAAACGTTCATCCTCGACTCCTATGGGAAAAGGAAGCGCGATTAGCGCTTCCGCCCATGGAAAGCGAGGATGTCGGACACGTCCGTCACAAGGATTGATTTTGGCCTGACTTATGAGTCAGCCCCGTTTTGTTAAGCCATCCGGAATAAGCGAAGCGGGAGTAAACGAACGGCAATCGTCGTAGCAATCAAGGCCTTTAATAGATCCCCGATGATGAACGGGATATTGATGACGAGTGCATCCATGAAGGATAGCTGTAAGACGATTATCAACCCCAATGTCCCGAGCAGATAAACGAGTCCGAGTCCAAAAACCAACATCCCGATGAAGAGCGGGAGGAAACGACGGGTTTTCTCAGCGACGAGGCCAATGAAAAATCCGGCAATCGGAAAGGCAATCAAATAGCCGACCGTCGGACCGACGAACGGAGCAAGTCCACCTTTTCCGCCGAGCAGGGGAAGACCGGCAGCAGCGAGCAATAAAAAGATGAGCACGGCAAGTCCGCCGCGTTTTGCGCCGAGGATGGCACTGACCGTCATGATGGCAAGCATTTGAAGGGTAATCGGAACCGGACCGACGAGTTGAAGTTGCGGTAATAAACTGACCGCAGAAATGATGGCAGCCCCTAAGGCGATGAATGTAAGATCTTTTGTTTTCATAAAATGACACGTCCTCTTCTTTATGTGTTAACCAATATAAATAAAAGGTTAACACAAAAGGAGGGAGATGAAAACATAAAAAAAGCACCCACCGAAGTGGATGCTTGAAACAACTGATTAACGTGAGTAGTACTCAACGACGAGTTGTTCTTGAATTTGATCGTTCAACTCTGAACGTTCTGGAAGACGAACGAAAGTTCCTTCGAGCTTCTCAGCATCAAACGTGATGAAGTCTTTAGTTGCTGGTGCAACTTCGAGTGCTTCTTTGATAACGACAAAGTTCTTCGATTTTTCGCGAACTGAAATCGTTTGACCTGGTTTCACGCGGAACGACGGGATGTCGACGCGAGCGCCATCAACTTGGATGTGACCGTGGTTGACGAGCTGACGAGCAGCACGACGTGTACGAGCCATACCCATACGGTAAACAACGTTATCAAGACGTGCTTCAAGTAAGAACATGAAGTTCTCACCGTGGATACCAGGCATTTTGCCAGCATCGTTGAAGATACGGTTGAATTGGCGTTCGTTTACTCCGTACATGTGACGAAGCGTTTGCTTCGCTTGAAGTTGAAGACCGTACTCAGACATTTTGCGACGGCTGTTACCGTGTTGTCCTGGAGCGTACGGACGTTTTGCGATTTCTTTTCCTGTTTCAGTAAGAGAGATACCGAGACGACGTGAAAGTTTCCAAGCTGGACCTGTATAGCGAGCCATAATAAGACTCCTCCTTAGTGTTCGTTATTATTTGCATAAAAATAATAACGCCATCAAACCCACGTTACGCCCATTTCATGATGTGGCACCCTCGCTTGATAGCAAAGTTACACGATGCCCCTCCGGCAAAGCCGAGTCATGAAATGTGATACGTAAGCGATTTGACCGCTATCGTTATCATTTCTGCACTTTTACAAGTATACGTCTGCATATTCCTGCTGTCAATCAAATATGACGAAGAAGCGTTTTGCAAAATGCTTCGAGGCCGGCTTGATCCGTTTCGTCAAAACGATTCAGTTCAGGACTATCGATATCAAGAACACCAATCGTGACACCGTTTTGCACCAATGGAACAACAATTTCGGAATTCGTAGCTGCATCACAGGCGATATGACCTGGGAAGGCATGGACGTCCATGACGAGTTGTGTGATTTGGTCTTGTGCCGCTGTTCCGCAGACACCACGTCCAAACGGAATTCGGACGCAGGCCGGTAACCCTTGGAATGGACCGAGGACTAGTTCATTTTGCGCCGTATCCGTTAAGTAGAAACCAACCCAGTTCGTCCGCTCCAGGAATTGACCAAGTAAAGCACTTGCGTTGGAAAGATTAGCGACTTGATTGGTTTCGCCAGCGAGCAAGGCATCTAACTGTTTATTCAGCATTTCATATTGTTTCGTACGGTCACCGTCATAAGTCGTTGTCTCGAACATCAAAAATTCCTCCTGAAAAATCATATTTTATTCATCTTATCGGGTTTTCGCGTGACTGACAAACAATTGAATTCAGGAAATGGTCGCGGAAAGTTCGGAAGAAATTAGGAAAAGCCCGAGTAATTCTATGCAAATCGGTTGCGCTATACTATTATAAGGATAAGATTAAAGCGAATTTATTGGAAAGTGAAATCGCTTGACAGGGTGGAGGTCGTAACAAATGTGGGCATGGGTGATTGGCGTCATCGTCATCGTATTACTCGTCATGCTGTTTAGCATGATCAGTCGTAAAAAATATTATACGAAAATCGATGAACTTGATCTGCGGAAACAAGGAATCATTAGTGCATCGATTCCGAAGGAGCTGCAAGAACTAAAGGAACTCCCGATGGCGGGTGAGACGGAGACGAAATTCACATCCTGGCACCAGGCATGGGAAGAGTTAGTGACCGTCCACGTTGCACAAATTGATGAGACGTTATATCGGGCAGAAGAAGGGCTGGATGGCTATCGTTTTGTAGCGGTTAAAAACGATCTGGAAGTAACGGAACAACTGATTGCTGAACTTGAAGGATTGATTGATGAGATGTTAACCGATATGTCGACGTTCAAAACGAATCAATCTGTCTTAGCGGAACTGAAAGCGCAAGGGGAAACCCACTCTAGCCAAGTGCGTAAATCCCTGTTACTGCAAGCAACATCGTTTGGACCAGCTTTACCTAAGTTGGAAGAACAAGCAGAGACCATTGACCAATTGCGTACAGAGATGGGTGCCTTCGAGGAAGCAGGAGAAGTGACGAAAGCTTACGAAACAAGTCTTCAGCTCGAAACGAAAGTCGAAGAGACCCGTCAGCTCGTTGAAGTGATTCCGCAACATTGGAAAACACTAGCACATGAGTTAAGACAACGGATTGATCAATTAAGTGCCGGCTATAAAGAGATGACGCTTGACGGTTATCCACTGGAGCCGCTTGGTATGCAATCTGATATCAAACGGTTTGAAGAACAGCGTCTGAGTCTCGTCAAAAAGTTGGAGTTCCTCGAAATCGTTGGTCTAGAAGAACAAGTGCAACAGCTTGCTTCAGATATTGATCAAATGTACGATACGTTCCGGCGTGAAGTAGATGCGCGACACCATGTGAAAAAAGAAAATCAGTCGCTGAAACAAAAAGCATTACGGATGCGTGAAAAAGTACATCAATTGGCGCAAGAGTTCAGCATGCTACGAGAAAATTATGAAATCTCAGCGGATCTAGGGGAGCATTATGAGTCGATTCAACGAGATGAAGAAATGTTGTTTGGTGCAGCAAAAGATTTAGATGAATCGATCGCAAGCCGCATCATCCCATTCAGTATGTTGGAGGATCAAATGCGAGATGCCGTTCGTTTAGAAGAACAGCTGATGATTCAGTATGAACGGTTCACCGTCGAACTCCAGGCATTACGTAAAGAGGAGACGGAAGTCCGACAACGGGTCGCTGAATGGCGTCAGCTTCTTTCGACGACTCGCTTGCGTTTAAAACGGTTGGGTGTACCGAAAATCCCGGCGGATGTCGAAGAGGTATTACATGCTTCAAGTCGTTCCCTGCAGACGCTGGAGTCACGTTTAGAAGAGCTGCCATTTAACGTCAATTATATCGTTTCTCAAAGTGAGGACGTCAACGGGACGTTTAGATTGTTGCAAGAACGGATAGATAAACTAGTATTCGAAGTCACGTATGCGGAACGTCTTGTCCAATACGCCAATCGGTTCCGGCGGCAAGATAATGAGATACATATGTCGCTGACGATTGCTGAGACAAAGTTCCTGGCGGGAGATTACGAGCGGACGATCACTTTAGGAGAACGTGTTTTGGAACAATTTGATCCGGGCTCCATCGAACGTATTCGAAAAGCATGTGGTCAACAGGAAACGATGCATGTGTAATCATCACTGACAATTCAGGGTGGCCGTCCAGGTCACCCTGTTTTTGTAAAAAAAGGAGCGGTTAAGATGGGAAAACTGTATGTGAACGGAATCATCCGAACAATGGCACACGAGGAAGATGTGCACTCCTCAATGTTTGTCGAAGGGGAAAGAATCATCGCGATGGGGGAAGAGGGAAAGTTACGTCGTCGATTCGGAAGACGGATTCTATCGATTGTTGACTTAAACGGCAAAGCGGTTTATCCCGCATTTACCGATGCTCATATCCATTTGATTGGCTACGGGGAAGCGATCGGGCGAGTTGATGCGTCTCGCTACACGACGTTAGACGAATTAGGCAAAGCCTTTGTTCAAGCGGAAGCGATCAACGGCTTGCACGTGGCGGAAGGTTATGATGAGACGAAACTGGACCGTGCGCCGACGAAGGCATGGTTAAATCAACTGTTCCCAACAGAACCGGCATTACTCAAACGAACGGACAGACATACAGTGCTCGTCAATGATGTCTTGTTTAAACAGCTTGGTTACAAAGCATCGACGGTTATCGAAGGTGGGAAGATTGGTTTGGCGGAGTCGGGCGAAGCCGACGGATTTTTATATGATGCAGCGATCGAACCACTGTATGCTCTGCAATCAGGTTCAATGGAACGGAACAAAGCATCGTTACGATCGGCAATCAAAGATTTACAGCGGTACGGTATCGTCGCCGCGCATACGGAAGACTTGGCATATCATGGTGATTTGACGGATGTCTTGCAAGCGTATCGTGAAGTGACGGAAGAAACCGGGTTCCATGCGCATCTTCTTGTTCATCATTTAGTACTCGATCAATTCATTCAGACGAATCCTGTTTTGCCGGCGACGTTATCCGTTGGTGCGATGAAAGTATTTGTCGATGGTGCACTCGGTGGGCGGACGGCCTTGCTTGGCAGAGGATATTCGGACGATCCGACAACACGCGGTATCGAAGTCCATTCACCAGAACAGTTGGAACAACTTGTCAAACGGGCGCGGAGCTATGGTTTTACGGTCGCGGCGCACGTCATTGGTGACTTGGCAATCGAACGTTTTGTCACGGTACTTGAGAATTATCCGGCACCAAAAGGAAAAAGAGACCGGATCATACATGCGACGGTCGTCCGTCCCGAACTCTTGACGCGCATCCGGAAGTTACCGGTCTTGATTGATGTTCAGCCGGTGTTCTTGCTGGATGACGCGGATTTTGCACAAGACCGTCTTGGGTTGAACCGGCTCGACTGGGCATATCGACTGAAGTCGCTTGCGGATACGGGTGCTCTTCTCTGTGGTGGATCAGATGCGCCAATCTCAAATCCCGATGTTCGGCGTGCATTATACGCGGCAACAACTGGAACGGCAGGCAACATCAACAAGACGAATGAAGTCCTCTCGATGTATGAAGCATTGTTGCTGTTCACGAAAAATCCGCACATCGCGACGGATACACATGGACGAAAAGGCATGTTGCTTCCAGGTTACGACGCGGACTTCGTCATCTTTGATCAAGATTTCTACTTACTACGTGGAGAAGCGGTCTTACGTAACCAATTGGTTGAGACGGTCCAAGCGGGGAAAACCGTTTTTCAGGCTACTCCGGTCATGAATTGATTCCACAAAAAAATCTGCCGCTCGGCAGATTTTTTTGTTATAAGAAAGAACGTTGGATTTTATGCCAAAATGTATTGTCGGTGAGTTTAACGGTTTTCAATTCTTTTTCCGATAGTTGAATATCGACGGAATCTGTCCGTTTTAAACTGAGTGCCTCATTGTCCATCCCGATGATCGGATAGTCATTGCCATCCTCGATGATGCGGAGAGATAATTTACGACCCCGGTTTAAGAGGAATGCGGATCCGAGTGTCCGGTAACGGTTATTGTTGACGGATGCGATCTCACTGACTTGCAGACAGTGGATCAATGGATCGACGATTGCACCTGACAAGGATTTGTTGTACGCCGTTGAACCGGTTGGTGTCGAGATGACCATCCCATCCCCGCGGAACGTCTCGAAGAGGAATCCATCGATGTATACTTCGATTGCCAGTGATTTGATGATACTCGACTTGACGGAACATTCGTTTAGGCAAAGCATGCCTGGACCACCATTGATCGAAGCTTCTAAAAGTGGATAACGGCGGACTTCGATATCACCGTTCGAAGCACGGTTGCCGGTTTCTTTGAAAATCGCTTCGACTGAAGATAAATCATTGATGTCAAAGTCACAATAAAACGAGTTCGGACCTTCAGCGAATCCGACATAAATGGCGTCTTCACGGAATCCGGTAAAACGGGCTGCTTGAAGAAACGCTCCATCTCCACCAATCGAAACGATGATATTGGCTTGTTTATGATCCTGGACGACATTTAGTCCATACCGATTTCCAACTTCAATCAATTTACGTACCTGCGTCTCGTGTCTTTGTTTGTTTCGGTAATACAGGTAGACATTGTTTCGAGCCATGGTCAATTCCCCCTTGAAAGCGTTTCATGAACTCTTTCATTATACCTGTTTTAAGGAATAATCGGTACTGCTAGCTAAAGACACGGGCAAAATTCTTGTCATACGTTAGGATCGTTTTTATAGTAGAATGGGAAACGACTTAGAATCTATTGGGAAATGGGGAATTCACATGGCAACATTTAAAGGCAATGCGATTACATTAGTCGGAACAGCAGTTGAGGTCGGGCAACAAGCACCGGATTTCGAAGTATTGGCGAATGATCTTTCACCGGTTATGCGCGATACATATCAAGGGGTTCGAATCATCAGTGTCGTACCATCAATTGATACAGGGGTTTGTGATGCACAAACGCGTAAATTCAATGAAGAGGCAGCGAGAATCGATGGTGTGACGGTATTGACGATCTCAAATGACCTGCCATTCGCACAACGTCGTTGGTGTGCGGCAAGCGGACTCGATAACGTCGTGACGTTGTCCGATCATCGTGATCTTTCGTTTGGTACACAATACGGAGTAGCGATCGAAGAACTTCGCTTACTTGCTCGTTCTGTCTTCGTCATCGATGCGGCAAACGAAGTCGTATATGCTGAGTACCTGGACGAGTCGACGAACGAAGTCGATTTTGATTCGGCGCTTGCTGCTGCCAAAGGTGCCAAAACGACGAAGTAAGAATAGTTTACAAATGGCGTGAAACCGCTACAATGAAGATAATGAGAAAAAACGGCTCCCACGAAGCACGGGGGCCGTTTCGTTTTGAAAGGATGGAACACAGATGGAAGCATTAGAAACGCTATACAAAGAACTGACTCAACAAACCCGGAAACTAGAACGTGATTTAGATATGCCGTATTTAGAAGCGTTAACGGAAGTCATCGACCGACTAAACGAGCGGCATACGGAAAACGTCGATCCGGAAACGGTGCGAAAAGCTGTTTCACTTGCGATCCTTGAAGGCATGAAACGAGCTCAACCGAATCATTTACCGACACCGGACAGTGTCGCCTTGTTTGCCGGTTATTTAATCGGGAAATTAATCAAGAAGGGGGACGTCCGTCTGCTCGATCTTGGAAGTGGGACGGGTGGGATGTTACATGCCGTCCTCAGTCAACTTCCGAAAGATGCCGTCGCAGAAGCCGTTGAAGTCGATGAAACATTAATCCGACTTTCTGCATCCGTCACGGAACTTCTTGATTATCCGGTCAACTACACGCATCAAGATGGACTCCGCCCGCTTTTGTTAGATCCTGTTGATTTAGCGATGGCTGATTTACCGATTGGTTATTATCCGGATGAAGATGTAGCCCAGACGTATGTCCTAAAACGTGAGGAAGGGATGAGTTACAGCCATTTTCTATTGATCGAACAAGCAATGAATTACGTGAAGCCAGGTGGATTTGGTGTGTTTGTCATTCCGAACGGCTTGTTCCAACATGATACGGAAGGTAAGTTGAAGCACTATTTTGAAGAGAAAGCGCATGTCATCGGTATTCTCCAATTGCCGCTGACGATGTTCAAACAAGAACAAGCCGCCAAAAGTTATCTGATTGTACGAAATCACCTTGCCGGAATGACGATGCCTAAACAAGCATTACTCGCGGAGTTACCGTCCTTCACCGATGCCCGTGCCTTTGGTGGAATGGTGAAACAGATTGATGAATGGATTAACACAGAATTAAAGTGAAATGCGCAAAGTGATTGAAATCTATTGTTAATTTGACTATTCTAGTGTAGAACAGAAAAAGAGCAAGACTCATACAGATGTGAATGTCTACTGATTTTGAATGGAAAAGGGGAAATAAATCATGGCAAAGATTATGGCAGTAAACGCCGGTAGTTCGTCACTTAAGTTCCAATTACTTGAGATGCCGAGTGAGACGATGGTCGCAGTCGGTTTAGTAGAGCGTGTTGGGAAAGATGACGCCATCTTTACGATTAAATATGGTGAAGGACAGAAATTTACAGATGTTCTTCCACTTGCAACACATAAAGAAGCGGTTGAATTGTCGTTAGAGAAGTTGATGGAGTTTGGCATCATCTCATCTTATGATGAAATCAAAGGTGTGGGACACCGTGTATTACACGGGAAAGAAAAGTATGCCGATTCGGTCGTCATTACGGACGAAGTCATGCAAGACATCGAATCGTATACAGAACTCGGTCCATTACACATTCCACCAAACTTAATCGGTATCCGTGCGTTCCAAGCGATTTTGCCGGATGTACCACAAGTTGCTGTATTTGATACGGCTTTCCACCAAACGATGCCGGAAGAGAACTTCCTCTACAGTCTTCCATACGAATACTATACAGAATACGGAATTCGGAAATACGGTTTCCACGGAACAAGCCACAAGTACGTAACCGAACGTGCTTCTGAATTGCTCGGTCGTCCATTAAAAGACCTCCGTCTGATTTCGTGTCACCTTGGTAGCGGAGCGTCGATTGCGGCAGTAGCGGGTGGTGAGTCACTTGATACGACAATGGGCTTTACGCCACTTGAAGGAATTACGATGGGAACACGTTCTGGTTCGCTTGACCCGGCCTTGATTCCGTTCTTGATGGAGAAAACAGGGAAAACAGCAGAAGATGTCTTGAACGTCATGAACAAAGAATCAGGAATATATGGTCTTTCAGGTCTTTCAAGTGATTTACGTGATGTCGAGTCTGCGGCGACAGAAGGCAACCACCGTTCCGAGATGGCGCTCCGGATTTTCGCAAACCGGATTCACGGATATATCGGACAGTATGCTGCTGAGATGAACGGCGTCGATGCGATCATCTTTACGGCTGGTGTCGGTGAAAACTCAGATTCGATTCGTGAGCGCGTCTTACGGGGGCTTGAGTTCATGGGCGTTTACTGGGATCCATCGCTCAATAACGGCGCGCGTGGTGAAGAATTATTCATCAACTATCCGCATTCACCGGTCAAAGTCATCATCATTCCGACAAACGAAGAATTGATGATTGCACGTGATACGGTACGAATCGGCGGCTTAGTCGAACAAAACGTTTGAACTACCTCCACCTACGCTTCACTTAGAGGTGAAGGATTCCTGAGTTATCCGACCTGACGGTCGAAACCTGATCAGGCTAACCCCGTCGTTCCGACGGTTGAAGAAGCTAAAATGCGTTCTG
>NZ_JACSMT010000064.1:0-9414 GCF_018618815.1 Exiguobacterium sp. s128
GGCTACCGAAACCTCGAACGATTCTTTTTGAGATTGCACCTTGAGCTTGGTCGTTAAAATAGCAACCACGTGTTATGGTGATGAGCCATATATATGGAAAACGCATATTTATTATTCACCATTTGAGCATCGAAGTCTATTTTTAATACTCCGATTTGTTACACTATTAGACAGAGGTGATAAATCAGTGACTACTCATTTTACAAAAGAAGCGTTTGATACATTTCAGATTGATGGGCTGGAGAAGCGGATGGAGGCAATCCGGGAACGGATACAGCCTGTCTTTAAACAGATTGGACAAGAAGTTTTACCTGACTTGACGGTTCATCTTGCAGAAGACATCTATGTCCATATCGCACAACACGCCCGTCGGAAAGTGAATCCACCAAATGATACATGGATGGCATTCTCACCAAATAAACGTGGTTATAAGATGCTTCCCCATTTTCAAGTCGGCTTATTTGATGATCATCTTTTCATCTGGCTTGCCTATATCTATGAACTTCCGAACAAATCACAATATGCTACTAAATTGTTGCAACAACAAGACATCTTACATGCACTTCCGTCTGACTTCGTCATTTCTTATGATCATATGAAAAAAGACGCGCAACGAATCGATGAAACAAGTCTTGAACAAGGACTCGTCCGGTTTCGTGATGTGAAGAAAGCGGAATTCCTAGTGGGCCGTCATGTTCCCGCTGATCAAGTCAGTACGATGTCGCATGAGGAATTAGTAAATCTGATTCGAAATACCTATGAACAACTCATGCCGATTTATAAAAAGATTCAATAAAAAGGATGGCCTAAAAGGTCATCCTTTGTTCATTAGTTATATTTTACTAGAATTGACATGATTTGTGTACGCTCAGAATTTAAATTTAGATAAATGTTGACCTGTTTTGTTGAAACTGTCATCAGATTAAAGGCTTGATCAAGCTTTGCAGTAGGATATGCTTGTTTTACTTCCTTGACAGAAACCGTTCGACTGAGCACTTTAGGATTATAGACGATTGCTGAAACTTTTGCTTTACGATCGGGTACACCGAACGTTGAACAATAATGAATCGCTTTGTTAGGTGTGACTAATCCCTTACCACTTTGGCACCATGTCGAGTTTCTTTCACCTTTGTACGCAGTATGTACTTGCGCCAATGTCGTCTGTTCCAGTTTCACTTTATTATCGGTTGATGTTGCCTTTGAAGCACTCGTTTTGATCTGTTTCAACCAGTCGACATCTGTCGGTTTAGCCGCTTCTACGGATTTGTTATATGAAGGACCTGAGACAAGACTCATGGTAAGTGCAGCAGTTAAGATAAGACCTAAAAATTGTTTCATGATGTGCTCCCCCTTGAAATGCTTTGATAGATATCTCATTCCCCCATTTTCGAAATAATATTCATTTTAAATACATTTCTTTAAAAAATATTTTAAAAAAGTTGCTACCTGAATAGGTAACAACTTTTTTTGCATCATTTCTTATGCATTTTGAACTCTAAAAATAGTTCATTATAATGTGCCAACATTTCTTTCCCTAAGTTTTCATATACTTCAAGTGTATCGGTGACTTCTTTGTCCGGGTAAAACCGTTCATCTTCACGTACTTCACGATCAAGCAACTTCAAAGCAGCCGTGTTGGGCGTGGAATAGCCAACGTAGTCAGCATTTTTTGCAGCGTTTTTCGGGTCCAACATGAAATTGATGAACGCATGAGCACCTTCCACATTTTTAGCCGTTTTTGGAATGACAATGTTATCGAACCAGACGTTCGATCCTTCCTTTGGAATCATATAGTTCAAATTTTCATTTTCACTCATGATTTCATTGGCATCCCCGGACCAGACGACGCCTATTCCAGCTTCTTCATTCGCGAGCAGCAACTTGATTTCATCACCGACGATCGCTTTGACGTTCGGTGTCAACTCCATCAGGTTCGCTTTCGCCGCCTGGAGTTTGGTTTCGTCCGTCTCGTTTAACGAGTAGCCGAGGCTGTTCAGACTCATCCCCATCACTTCACGTGCTCCGTCTGCGAGGAGAATCTGATTTTTTAGCGCCGGATTCCACAGATCTTTCCAACTCGTCGGTTTCTTTCCGTCAATCAGCTTTTGATTGTAGACGATTCCGACCGTTCCCCAAAAATAAGGAATCGAATAGCGATTGCCTGGATCAAACGATAAATCTAAAAAACGGGAATCGATATTTTTTAAGTTCGGCACTTTTTCCTGATTGATCGGGATCACCAGATCTTCTTCGATCATCTTGGCAATCGCGTAATCGGAAGGGACGGCGATATCATACGTCGTTCCGCCCTGTTCAACTTTCGTCAACATCGCTTCGTTCGAATCAAACGTTTGGTAGACGACTTTGATGCCGGATTCCTTTTCGAACTGGTCAATTAATTCCGGATCGATGTAATCACCCCAGTTATAGATGTTCAAGACGTTTTTACCGGAGTACCCTTGCGTCGCATTGAGTCGATTTAAGGCAAACAAGATGATGCCGGATATCAGAAAAATCACTACGAACAATTGAATGAGTTTTTTCATCGCTTATTTCACCTCCGGTCGGGACAATTTCATGGCAGAACGTTGGTTCAGGAAGTAGTAGCCGATGACGAGTAAAAACGTAAACAGGAAAATGACTGTCGACAACGCATTGATTTTCATGGAAATCCCTTGACGTGCGAGCGAATAGATTTCAACGGATAACGTCGTAAACCCATTTCCGGTGACAAAGAATGTCACGGCGAAATCATCCAGTGAATACGTCAATGCTGTAAAAAATCCGGCAAATATCCCGGGTGTGATGTACGGCAGGATGACTTTCGTCAAGACATCGAGTCGGCTTGCGCCTAAGTCACGCGCTGCATCGACGAGTGTCGGACTCATCTCCTGGAGTTTCGGAAGAACAAGAATGACGACAATCGGGACTGAAAACGCGATGTGTGACAACAAGACCGACGTAAAGCCCAGTTGAATCCCAAGCATCGTAAAGAAGATCAAGAAGGACGCACCGATGATGACATCGGGACTGACGATCAAGATACTGTTGAGCGTCAACAGAGAGGTCTCGACCCGTTTTTTCCGAACCGCTTGAATCCCGATGGCTCCGAGGACACCGATGATCGTCGAAATCGCCGCAGACAGGAGCGCAATGACCAACGTATTTAAGACGATGATCAAGAGACGGGAATCCTGGAAAACTTCCTTGTACCAATCCCACGTGAAGGAATCAAAATTCGTCATGTTGTCGGCACTGTTGAACGAGTAGAAAGCCAGATAAAGAATCGGTGCGTACAAGATGATGAAGACACCAATCAAGTAAAGATTCGCTAATTTGAGTCGTTTCATCATGTCGTCGCTCCTTTCTTCCGTTTTGTACTCGTCAAAGCAAGAATGATTGCCATCGCAATAATCAGGAAGACGGCAATCGTTGCGCCCATGCCCCAGTTCTGCGTGACAAGAAACTGTTGTTCAATCGCTGTTCCAAGTGTAATCACCCGGTTACCGGCAATCAGACGCGTAATCATGAATAACGACAGCGCCGGAATGAAGACGAGTTGACAGCCTGATTTCACCCCATCAAGCGTCAATGGAAAGACGACACGGCGGAACGTCATGAAGTTGGACGCCCCGAGATCGCGCGCCGCAAAGACGAGGGACGGATTCAATTTTTCAATCGCATTAAAGATCGGTAAGATCATGAACGGTATGAAGATGTAGACGGAAACAAATACAAAACTGAAGTCCGTGAACAAAATCTGTTTCCGACCGATGCCGATGGCCTCAAGCGTCTGATTCGCCCATCCATAGGTACTGAATAGACCGATGAAGGCATACGCTTTTAACAGGAGGTTAATCCAAGTCGGTAAGATGATTAATAATAACCATAATTGCTTATGTTTCGTTTTTGTCAGTAGATAAGCCGTCGGATAACCGATGGCGAGCGAAAAGAAGGTAATCAAAAAGGCATACCAAAACGAACTTAACGTCATCGTCAGATAGGTCGAAGTAAAGAATTTTTGATAGTTGATGAGTGAAAAATGACCTTCGAGATCGAGAAACGAATAATAGACGACCAGGACGATCGGCGCGATGACGAACAACGCGATCCAAAAACTATACGGAATCAGATACCAGTTGCGTGTTTTTTGCATCACAGCACCCCGTCATATGACTCAAGTCGTTTATCGAATTCCTCTTCCGTCTCATTTAGACGCATGACATGAATCGCTTCCGGATCAAATGTCAGTCCAATCTGTTCGCCGACGATTGCTTTTTTCGTACTATGGACAAGCCACTCGTTTCCGACGTCATCCATACAGGCAATCTCGTAATGAACACCGCGGAACAGTTGTGAATCGACGGTGACACGTAATTTCCCTTGAGCGACGCTCGTAATCTCCAAGTCTTCCGGACGAATGACGATCTCAACCGGCTCATTCAATTCAAGACCTCGGTCGACACAATCAAATTCATTTTCCGCAAACGACACACGGTAGTCCGTCAACATCCGTCCCGGGATGATGTTCGATTCACCAATGAAGTCGGCGACGAAACGGTTGATCGGTTCATCGTAGATGTCCGTCGGTGTACCAGACTGTTGAATCAGACCATGATTGAGGACAAAAATTTCATCCGACATTGCAAGCGCTTCTTCTTGATCGTGCGTGACGAAGATGAACGTGATGCCAAGACGTCGTTGCAAATCGCGTAGTTCATACTGCATCTCCGTCCGAAGCTTCAAATCAAGGGCTGATAACGGTTCATCGAGCAGGATCACTTCCGGCTCGTTGACGATTGCCCGGGCAATTGCCACGCGCTGACGTTGTCCACCTGACATTTCCGTGATTTCACGGTTCTCATACCCGGACAAGTTAACGAACTTCAAGGCGTCGAGGACCCGCATCTTGACCTCTGCTTCCTTCATCTTTTTGATCCGTAAGCCAAACGCGATGTTTTCAAAAACATTGAGATGCGGAAACAAGGCATAATCCTGAAAGACAGTATTGACTTGTCGTTTGTTCGCCGGGACGTCATTGATTCGTTTACCGTTAAACAGAATATCGCCTTCTGTCGCCTCGGTAAATCCGGCAATCAGTCGTAAGACGGTCGTTTTCCCGCAACCGGATGGTCCGAGCAACGTATAGAATTTCCCACGTTCGATTTCAAAACTGACCCGATCAAGGACGGTCTGATCGTCAAAACGTTTTGTCACATCTGTAAATTGGATGATGGTGTTATCTGCCAAGTCCTGTTCCTCCTTATAAATACGAATCAGTTGCTGTGACGAGTACCTTCGTATCCGTCTCCGACTCATTTCGTAATTGATGAATTTCAGAAGCTTTATAATAAAATGTCTCTCCTTGCGTCGCAACAAAGGATTCGTGTCCCAGTCGTAACGTGACGCGTCCTTCGAGAACGAAAACAAACGTTTCTGATCCCGACGGTTCATAGGCTTTAAATGTGCCTCCTGGTGCCAAATGCAACAAGACCGGTTCCATTTCCTTCTCATTCGATTCTGGAATCAGCCAGGTCACATGGTACCCCTGCTCCGAATCCGCATAACTTGTGACATCGTTTTGCGTATAAACGACTTTCTGATTTAACGTATCCTCATCAAAAAAATCTTTTGCCGAGATGCCGAGTACTTCTAAGAGGCTAAACAACGTCTCGATTGAAGGGGAACTGATCTCCCGTTCAATTTGCGAGATGTATCCTTTACTCAAATCCGTTCTCTCTCCAAGTTCTTCTTGCGTCAAGCCTTTTTGAAGACGTAGATTCTTGATTTTATTGCCGATCGTCCGCAATCCACGTCCTCCTTTCTCTTACTCAGTTTAGTATAAGATGACTTAAAGTTTACTAATCACGTACCGATTATAGCGTATCCCGTCAGTTAATCAACTAAAATGTTTTAATTTTCAAAGGTTCATTTGACAGCGATAACGCTTACACCTACAATTAATATCAGGTACTAAAATAAGGAGGAGACAGCATGAAGATTGCATGGATTACAGACAGTACGACCATTTTACCGGACTCGATTTCTGCACGAGATGACTTGACCGTCGTCCCGCTTCTCGTCATGAAGGACGGTGAAAGTTTTATCGATGGCGTCGACGTCCAAGCGGAAACAGTGTATGAATGGATCGACGACAAGCATAAGGTCACGACAAGCCAACCTTCGATCGGAACGTTCACCGAACACTACGAACGTTTAAAAGAACACTATGATATCGGTTTTGCGATCCATTTATCGAGCGAACTGAGTGGAACGTATAATGCCTCCATCCAAGGAGCTGAGATTGCCGGATTCCGGTTGATTGCGATCGATTCCCGTTGCGGCATCTACCCGGCAGGTCAACTGTTGGCAGAAGCGATGGAGCTTGCAGCAACCGGCATTCCGGTTGAAGAGATCGAGCAGCATATCCTTGAACGTCGCCTCGATCACCATATCGAATTCACTGTTGCTAATCTGGATCAACTGCAGGCGGGCGGACGGATTTCCTCAACGAAGGCGTTTGTCGGCAACTTACTTCAGCTTCGTCCCTTGTTCCATTTTGAAGATGGAAAAATCGTTCCGTATCAAACGGTCCGGACGTTCAAAAAAGCACATGCGAAACTGTATGATCACCTCGTCGAAATGCTTGAAAGTGGCACCGTCACCGATGTCTCCTTATTCCACGCAGCGGCTTACGACTTAGCACTTGAATGGAAAACGAGTCTCGAAAAACGGTTTGATGTGACGATTCGGATTGATAATTTGACGCCTGTCCTCGGTTCCCATACCGGAAACCCGGCCATCGGGATGTCGTTTTTGAATCCGACGCACCGGCAATGATGTCTAAAGAGTGACTAATCCGGGTAAACCTCCTTTAGAGATTAAAGGAGGTTTTTGATTTGAAAAACAAATGGATTTGGCTCAACTGGCTTGGTTTTGTCTTTACGATTGCTGTCAATGCGTTAGACGGTGGAAAAACAGGTCGTATCTCGGATACGATTTCAACCTTGTTCAAACCCGCAGGTTACGCCTTTTCGATTTGGGGATTGATTTACGCTGTTTTACTCGTCTGGTTAATCATGCAGACGATTCCGAAGTTCAAGGAACATGAGATCGCGAAAAAAATCGGACCCTGGTTCTTGATCAGCTGTCTCTTTAATGCAGGGTGGATTGTATCGTTCTCCTTCAAACTATTTCCATTGTCCGTCGTCGTCATCGTCGGTCTGTTACTTTCGTTGATCGTCATCTACTCGAAGGTTGATCGCGAAACAAAAGCGTTACGTTTTAAATTACCATTTTCGCTATATCTTGGTTGGGTGTCGGTTGCGACGATTGCAAACATCTTCTTGACGCTCGATACCGAAAACATCAACTCGTTGCTTGGCATCGGTGACGCCGGTTGGACGATGATCATGTTGGGTGTAGGTGTCATCGTCGCGTTATTGTTCATGTTCGCCAACCGCGATCCGATTTATCCGCTCGTCTTCGTCTGGGCCTATATCGCAATCAATTTCCAATCCGATAACGGTCTTGTCGATACGGTCGTCTTGGGCAGTGTCGTCGTCCTGCTTGCCGGATATGTCTTCCTGCTCGTCCGGATGCGCCGTCAAGTCCACGTGAGCAAGTAACGTTATTTTCCGTTCCGTTCGTCGTATACTAGTATCAAAGGAGTGAATGTCATGCACATCACATTTACAGAAGCTGCTCTTGGTCGCATCGACCAATTACGCGGTGACACAGTAGGTCAATTGCATCTTTATTACGATACTGAGGGCTGTGGTTGCGGGAACTCCGGTATCTTCAGCATACGTCTCGTATCAGCAGCAACAAGCGAAGATATGACGATCGACTCAAATGTTGGTCCCGTCCTCGTCAAACGATGGTCCAGTCATTTTCTCGATCAAGAGATGACGCTTGACTACAATGCGGAGAAAAAATCATTGATTCTAAAAAGTGACGGTCAATATTTTAATACGAACGTCCTTGTCACGGATCAAACGGGTTGCCAATTGACAGTCAATCGATAACCCTATACAAAAAAGGCAGCCTCCCTTGTGGAAGCTGCCTTTGTATTGTGATGGACAGACAGATAGTGTGTTGAGTAGAAGGCGGAGTCGTCTATCTAAATGTACTGCGATTCTGTCTGCATCTTGCACAAGTCGAACAAATCCCTGCCCGGAATCTGTTCATGAAGCGATTGCGTCCCCCATGATCGCATGCATATTCCTTGCATGCTTATCTAGTATACGTAAAAAAGAGCGTACTGGATTTAAGCGATGTGTTCTCAAACGACATCCAGCACCGTTCGTTCGATCGTCTGCTGATCCAGATCCTTGACGTTGACCGGGCGGCTATAATAATACCCTTGGCCATAATCACAACCCAGCCGTTTCAAGAACTCGTGTTGTTCCAGCGTTTCGACACCTTCCGCGACCACTTCAATCCCAAGACTTTTCGCAAGCTGGATGATCATCTCCGTGATTGCTGTTCCTCGTTCGTCATGCGGCACTTCATCGATAAACGATTTGTCGATCTTCAAGATATCGATCGGCAGGTGCTTGAGGTGGGTCAGTGACGACAGACCAGTGCCAAAATCGTCCAGTGCAATCGTCAGACTTAACTGTTTCAACTCTCCGAGCATCAACAAGGCGCGGTCGAGGTTCTCCATGACGGAGGTTTCCGTGATCTCGAGCTGCAACTGAAGTTCTCCCCCATTCTTTAACGAATGATGAACGATCTCCTTAATCATCAAGTTGTGCGATTCGGACCGAAAATGCATCGCTGAGAGATTGACTGACACTTGACGGATGAAATGATTTTCTTCACGCCATAGTTCCATCTGATTCACGGTTTCTTGCAGGACCCATTGTGTCAGACGGTGAATGAGACTGTATTTTTCAGCAAGTGGAATGAACTCAGCAGGTGAAATGAACCCGAATTTCGGATGATTCCAACGAATCAGGACTTCCGCCTGTTCGACCTTTCCTGTCGCAAGAGCGATTTTCGGTTGATAGACCAGATTAAACTCCTTGAAATCCGTCATCGCCCGACGTAACGAACCGACGATTTGCTGTTCCCGGCGATCGGAATGGCGGGTTTCATCATAGATGACGAAGCGGTCCCGTCCTTCATTTTTCCCGGCACGTAACGCACTTTCCATCTGACCAATCCGCATCTCTAACGTATCGTTTACATTTGGAACGATGATACCAATCGTCGCTGTCAGATGAATTTCTTGACCTTCTAGTACAATCGGTTGTCGAATCGCTTCAAGCACCTGCGTGAATGCTTCTTCTAACTGATCCGGAGGAATGTTTTTAATCAGGACGGTTTGTCAAATTAAGTGCAACACTTCTTCCGTGAAGACCTCGTATGCAGTTTTCCAGTTGAGACATTTTCGCGGTCTCCCATTGA
>NZ_JACSMT010000065.1:0-7693 GCF_018618815.1 Exiguobacterium sp. s128
CTTCATTCATTGTTTGTATCCGAAGATACGTTTTTTGCCTCATCGTTCAGTTTTCAAAGTTCGTCGTGTCGTTTTCAGCGACTTTAATATCTTACCAAGTCACCGACACGATTGTCAATAACTTTTCTCGATATTTTTTTCGGTGTGTCACAACCATTTGCGGCACAAGAAATAATATACCATGGAGTTTTTGTTTAGACAAGTGTTTTATTAGAAAAACATTTAAAAGTTTATTTTCCCCGTTTTCTCCAAAAGATATTCTAGCAAACCTCTTATCAGATAAAGGTTTTTTGATGACCTGATCACTAACAAACCCCCCCCGCTTTCTTCTATTATGAAGAAAAACGGGGGAGAATCACTTTCGATGAGTCCTTAGTTTTGTTGATGGCGCATCGTTGGGAACAGGAGTACATCACGGATCGACGGTGCATTCGTCAGCAACATGACGAGACGATCGATTCCGATTCCGAGCCCTCCAGTTGGTGGCATACCATACTCAAGTGCTTCGATGAAATCATTATCCATTTCATGCGCTTCATCGTTCCCTGCTTCTTTTTCAACAAGCTGGGCTTCGAAACGTTCCCGTTGATCAATCGGATCATTCAATTCCGTAAAGGCATTCGCATGTTCCCGACGGACGATAAACAATTCAAAACGATCCGTGAAACGTGGGTCTTCTGGATTTTTCTTCGCAAGCGGTGAAATCTCGACCGGATGTCCGTAGACAAATGTCGGCTGAACAAGTGACTCTTCAATCTTTTGTTCAAAGAATTCATTGAGGATATGTCCAGTTGTCATATGGGCTTGAACTTCAACACCATGTTCATGCGCCAACTCATGGGCACGTTCTTTTGTAATCTCTTCAAAGAAATCAACACCTGTCGCTTCTTTAACAAGGTCCGCCATATGGGCACGTTTCCATCCGACAGACAGATCGATGACATCTTCACCATATGTGACTTGTGTTGTGCCAAGTACTTCTTGCGCGACATGCGCAATCAGGTTTTCTGTCAAGTTCATGATGTCATTGTAATCCGCGTATGCTTCATACAACTCGATCATCGTGAATTCAGGGTTATGACGTGTCGAGATTCCTTCATTTCGGAAGACACGACCGATTTCATAGACCTTCTCCAGCCCACCGACGATCAAACGCTTAAGATGCAATTCGATGGCAATCCGCATATACAGCGTCATATCGAGTGCATTGTGATGTGTGATGAACGGACGTGCTGATGCACCACCTGCGATTGTATGCAACATCGGTGTTTCAACTTCCAAGTATCCGAGACTATCGAGGTACTGACGGATGCCACGAATGACTTTACTACGTGCGATGAATGTCTCACGTGATTCATTGTTCGTGATCAAATCGAGATACCGTTGACGATAACGCTGTTCGACATCTTTTAGTCCGTGGTATTTATCCGGAAGGGGACGTAGTGCTTTTGTCAGTAATGTAAAGGATGTGACGTGAACCGATAATTCACCGACGTTCGTCTTGAAGACGTATCCACTGATTCCGACAATATCGCCCAGATCACATGTTTTATAAATTTCATAGGCTTCTTCACCTACATCATCTTTACGCACATACAATTGAATTTGGCCTTTTACATCTTGCACGTTCGTAAAGCCAACTTTCCCTTTACGGCGTGTCGTCATGACGCGACCCGCAATCGCAACGTCCGGTTTCAGTTCTGCCAATTCTTCTTTTTCGTGTTCGCCGTAAGCGGCACGAATACTGGCTGTATCCGTTGACCGTTCGAAACGAGCACCAAACGGATCAAGTCCTTGTTCACGCATGGCATTCATCTTACCGAGACGCACCTGCATTTGATCATTCATTTCCATGTCCTGACTCACTGTCTTCACTCCTTTTATAATGGTTCACGATGGTTTTCACCTTCTTCGATGAAAAAGCTGCCGGTATGACCGACAGCTCTTAGAAAAACCGATTCGCTCATCTTCAATGGCATTAGCGTACCATAAAACGGGCAAGCCCGACTATACTTTACCTGTTACGCATGTACTGCGTTCGTTTCCAACGTTTCGACGTACTGATGGAGTAAGCTTTGCAGACCGGCATGCGTATCGATATCAAATAACGCTTTACGAACCTGTCCGTTCCCACTTAGTCCTTTTAAGTACCATGCGACATGCGTCCGCATCTCACGGACGGCAAGTGCCTCACCCTTTAACGCAACGAGACGCGCTGCATGCAACAGACAAATATCGATTTTTTCACGTGCTGTCGGTTCAACCGGGAGGGTGCCCGATTCGAGGTACTGGATTGTTTGATACAACATCCAAGGATTGCCGAGTGCCGCCCGACCAATCATCACCCCATCAACACCGATTTCATCAATCATTCGTTTAGCATCTTGCGGCGTTTGAACATCCCCATTGCCGATGACCGGAATGCCGACTGCACGTTTCGCTTCCCCAATGATGTTCCAATCCGCTACCCCTTCATATTTCTGGGAACGGGTTCGTCCATGAATGGCGACGGCCTTCGCACCACCGGCTTCCGCCGCGCGGACATTATCGACACAATAAATATGATGACTGTCCCAGCCGGTCCGCATCTTGACCGTGACAGGTTTATCGACCGCTTGCGATACCGCATGAACCATCTCGTAGACCTTGTCCGGATCAAGTAACCACTTCGCACCGGCGTCACACTTCGTCACTTTCGGTACAGGGCACCCCATATTGATATCAATGATATCGGCATTCGTGTTGGCATCGACATACTGAGCGGCTTGAACCAGTGTTTCCTTTGAACCGCCATAAATCTGTAAACTAAGCGGTTTTTCCCGATCGTCGACATATAACATCTGCATCGTTCGTTCATTTTCATACAGAATTCCTTTATCACTGACCATTTCCGCACAGACGAGACCTGCCCCGAATTCTTTTGCAATCAAACGAAACGCAGGATTACAGACGCCCGCCATCGGTGCTAAAATGACACGGTTATTCAGTACGACTTCACCAATTTTAAAACCTGCCATCCTTCTCATCCCTTCTTCTGTCTGAAACTGTTCCCTACTCGATGCGTCTAACGTCAGCTCGTTCTGCTTCCGGTAACGCAACATACAACTGTCCGACGGTCTGATCTACTCCCGGCACAATGTGAGATGCATTTAATTCACGTAACGGGGCTAATACGAATGCCCGATCTTGCATCCGCGGATGAGGGACCGTCAACCCTTCCGATTGGATCATCTCTTCGTTGTACAAGACGATATCGAGATCAAGGGTCCGTGGTCCATTTTTAAAGAGACGTTTCCGGCCTTCTTGCTGCTCGATTCGTTGGAGTTCTTCCAGTAACATTTCTGCCGATAATGTCGTCTCGAGCTCGACGACCATATTATAAAACAGGTCCTGATCGACATAACCGACGGGAGCCGTCTCATAGATGGATGAAGGACGGACGGTTTTGGTCGTCGGCAGCAAACGCATGGCATCAATCGCCGCTTGTAAATGCCCCGCCTTATCCCCGATGTTCGACCCTAATGCAATGTAGGCACGGTTCATTGATCATCCGCTCGTTTCCGGTGAATTTCAACAGCGACATGTTCATAGTGCCCGGCAATCGGAGGATCGGGTTTGATGACCTTGATCGTCGTTTCAAGAATTCGTGAATCCAGCAACAGGACGTGCGCTGCGATCCGCTCGGCCAACGCTTCGACGAGCTGTAACGGTGCCCCTTCGACGACCTGTTTTGTAACATTGTACAATTCCGCGTAATTGACGCTTTCCCGTAAATCATCGGTCTTACCCGCACTTGATAAATCCAGACCAATCGATAAATCGACGTTAAAGCGTTGTCCTAACTTGGTTTCCTCTGCAAACACACCATGGTAGCCGTAAAAACGCATACCGGTCACTTGTATTCGATCCATCGTCATTCCCCTCCCGCTAGTTCCGCTGCCAACATCGTATCCATCATGACGGCTGCTCGTTTAATCGCTTTGACGTCATGGACCCGCATCCATTCACACCCTTGCTGAATGCCGTAACAAACCGTAGCAATCGTCCCTTCGACGCGTTGATCAGCGGGTAATCCGAGCGTCAGACCAATCATCGACTTGCGTGACGTCCCAAGCAAGACCGGGTACCCAAAATCGGTCGTGATTGACAAATGACGCATTAAAAACAAATTTTCTTGATGCGTCTTCATGAAGCCGATTCCCGGGTCCAGCCAAATCCGATTTTCCGAAACTCCTGCTTGTTTTGCCAAACGAATCGAATCCTCTAAATCTGCACGTACTTCTGCTAACAGATCTGGCCCATGGGGTTCTGAACGGTTATGCATCAAGATGATCGGGACTTTGTGCCGCGCTGCGACATCGACCATCGAACAATCGCCCCACTTCGATCCCCAGACGTCATTGATGATGTCCGCACCCGCTTTGACTGCCGCTTCCGCTACTTCCGGTTTATACGTATCGATTGACACGAACACATCCAGTTCTCGTTTCAAGCGACGAATGACCGGCACGACACGTTCGATTTCTTCCTGAGCCGAGACGAACGTCGCACCGGGTCGCGTCGATTCGCCGCCGACATCGATTGCATCCGCCCCATCCGCCACAAGTTGTTTCGCATGACGAACGGCTTGTTCGACATCCACATAGTTTCCACCATCGGAAAATGAATCCGGCGTCACGTTCAGGATTCCCATAATCTTCGTCATTCTCGTTCCCTCCTTGACCATTTCGTCTGGACCGCTTGATCAAACAAGGTCTGCACTGACTGATACCCGTGTCCTGCAAGACCCGGAAATGCTCGTCCGTCAAGTGACGAGACCGCGACCGCTTCCTGGATCGAATTCGTATAAAGGATTTCATCCGCTTCAGATAATTGGGGCAACAAGGCCAATCGTTCTTCGACCGGCATCTGTTCCATGAGGAATTGGCGGGTGATTCCGTTTAAGGCCCCTGTCTCAAGTGGTGGTGTATACCACTTGTCTCCATACCGCCAAAAGATATTCGATGTGATACCTTCACAGATAAATCCTTCTTTGGTTAAGAACAATCCTTCCGCTTCTTGATTAAACAGTTGCCGTTTGGCGACAAGATTGTTCATATAGTGATGCGACTTCAGACGGTAATTTGTTTCCGGTGTACTGCGCGCAAGACGGATCGTCTCCAGTGCTCGTTCTGAATTCCGTCTTGGCCCAACCGGTTTCGCATACATCAAAACAGTTGGTGTGGCATACGGTTCACTCGAGAGCCCGATTTCCCGTTCTCCAGCCGAGACATTCAGCCGAATGTACACGTCCGATTTTTCATGTATTCGATAAAGTTCTTCCACTGCCGCTAACAACTCATCCCGTCCATACGGTAATTTGATCCCAATCGCGGCACAACTCATCTGAAGTCGTTCGATATGATCGTCAAATAAAAAGGGGTGTCCCCCGTAAGTCCGAAACGTCTCAAATACACCCACCCCATATAAATATCCGTGGTCAAACGGCGAGATCCGAATGTCTTCTTCTCGTTTTACGTGTCCATCATGCCAAAGATACATAGTGTGTCAGCTCCAAAAAGTTTTTTAACATCTGTTTCCCATCGCGTGTCAAAATCGCTTCCGGATGAAACTGGACCCCGACGATCGGCCAGTCCTTATGGCGCAGTGCCATGATTTCACCATCTGCTTCTGCCGTGATCGTCAAGACGTCCGGAAAACTTTCCCGCTCGACGACTAATGAATGATAACGCGTGACGGGTGTCTGTTGTTCGATTCCGGCAAACATCAACGAGTCGTCATGCGACAGTAAGGATACCTTCCCGTGCATCAACGTTTTCGCGCGGACGACCTTTCCGCCAAAGACTTGACCGATCGCTTGATGTCCGAGACAGACACCAAGTATCGGAATCCGTCCGGCAAAATAACGGATCGCTTCTAAACTAATTCCCGCCTCGTTTGGGGTACAGGGTCCGGGTGAGATGACTAAATGATCAGGGGCAAGCTGTTCGATTTCTTCGATCGTGATCGCATCATTTCGAAACACACGAATATCTTGTCCGAGTTCCCCCAAATACTGTACTAGATTATACGTAAATGAATCATAATTATCGATTAATACAATCATGTCGTTTCCTCCGCCATTTCTTTTGCCACCCAAAGGGCTTTCGCTTTACTCAGCGATTCTTCATATTCACTTTCCGAATCTGAATCGGTCACGATGCCGGCACCAGCCTGAATATAAGCCATCCCGTCTTTTGCGACTAACGTCCGAATCAGGATGTTGAAAATCGCATCATCCGCCCAGCTGATGAATCCTAAGGAACCCGTATAGATCCCCCGGCGAACCGGCTCCAGCTCTTCGATGATCTCCATCGTCCGGATTTTAGGTGCGCCTGTGATCGTGCCCCCTGGAAACATCGCTGCGAGGACACTACTGGCCGTTTCCCCGTCCGCAATCTCTCCTCGGACATTCGAGACGATATGTTGGACATGCGAATATTTTTCGATGACCATCAGTTCGTCGACATGAACGGATCCATACCGGCTGACGCGTCCTAAATCGTTCCGTTCGAGATCGACAAGCATGACATGCTCTGCGCGTTCCTTTTCATTATCAAGCAACGTTTTCGCTAAAGCTAAATCTTCTTCTTCATCTTTTCCCCGCGGTCGTGTTCCGGCAATCGGACGTGTCGCCAGCGACGCACCAATTTTTTCGACGAGCAATTCAGGAGACGCCGAGACGAGGACTAGGTCTGGATCCGCGAAGTATCCCATATACGGGGAAGGATTCACCGTTCGCAAGACATCATAGATATGAGCAGGTGTCGTCCGTAACGGTTCCTGTTGACGGACGGCGAGGTTGACTTGAAACACATCCCCGGCTTCAATATATCGTTTCACGCGATCTGCCGCCTGGACGAAGTCCGCTCGTTCAAAGGAACGTCCACGACGCACGGTGACTTCCTCCGGTGTTGGAAACGTCGGGACCGGACTTGTTTGACACCAAGACGCCACTTCTTTTGCCAGGTCGAGACGTGCTTCTGCTTCGGTCTCCCGCGTGACGGCGACAAATAATTGCTCGGTCTGGTGGTCAAAAACGGCTACTTCATCATACCAATAGAGGGAGACGTCAGCTGTCGCCAAGTCATCTTCCGCTTGTTCAGGCAAACGTTCGAGATAACGGACCGCGTCATAACTGACATACCCCGCCAATCCACCAAAAAACGGCGGCATGCCTGCCGGGCGCGCCGATGCGTACCGGGAACGGATTTCGTCTATGAGTATAAACGGAGCATCCGTCCTCTGTTCCTGTTCACCGGAAATCGTAATGGTCGTGATCCCGTCTTTTGTCCGCACATGTCCGACAGGCCGAATCCCCGCCATCGTATAAGACCCGATGCGCCCACTTTCAAGCCAGACATGTCCTGTTTGTCCTGTTGTCAATTCGACGTACCGGTTATAAAACTGTTCTTTTGTCCACGTAAATGATTCATATACTGTCTGTCGCACTGTTGTTCCTCCACTTCCGAACTATATTCTGTCCTCATTATACGCAAAAAGCAGACAGACGGACGACTCAAACGTCAGTCTGTTTCTTTGTTAGTAGTAAAAAAGAGGTCCATTCTAGACTGACCTAGCAATATGAGACACATATAAAACACCTTGATTAGGCTGCCAGTACACCATATTTTTTAGGTGTCAGGTAGCCTAA
>NZ_JACSMT010000066.1:0-7679 GCF_018618815.1 Exiguobacterium sp. s128
AAACGGCTTGAGTCCGCTGGAATTCAGGGCTCAAGCCGTTTAAAAGATTTTTATTATTTCGCCTGTCTACTTGACGGGGAGCAGTTCAATCCGCAGTGGATCGGTCCATTTTTTTATTTTTCCTGTTCAGCCGTCACGACCAATCGTTCATCGTATCCTTTTGATTGTGTGAACGTACCGATACACGTAATTAACGTTAAACGTTGTGCAAGCGTCGCACCAAAAATCGATCCGACGGGTGCTTGATCCACGGGATACGACTTGACGTTTGTCACCACGTATGAAACCTGTTCCCCTGTTTTTGAAATCAATTCAATTTTTTGTCCTCGTTTCACCTTTGTTAAGTCATAAAATACAGCTGGACCGTCGGTGTCATCGAGATGTCCAGCCAAAATGACATTTCCGGTCTGATTGGCTTTTGCGCCGTACTGATACCAACCGACTTGATCAGTCTGTTTCGGGACATCCATCCGCCCTTTCGTATCCTTCCCTACGACCTCTACATTGGCTTCAACATCGATGGTTGGAATACTTAAGCGGGCGGGCACGAATGCTTCCACCTGTTTCGGTTCCGACTTTAACTTTGGCGGCGGTGCCTCGACGACAGGTGGTGCTGGTGCCTCGGAACGTGGTACAGATGGAGCAGGTTTCTCTGCTCCTCCACACCCCGCGAGCATCACCGTAATGAATACAAGGAGATTACGCGTTTTCTTTACGACGGACGACATAGGCTGTCCCAACAAGTGCTGCTCCGGCAAGTGCTACGAGCGCCCAAGTTGTTGCCATCGAAGAATTTTCAGTTGTTCCACCAAGACCTGTGTCTGGCATGGCTGCCATTTCACCGCCATCTGGAATCAAGAGCACGTCAAAGGCTGGTTCGCCTTCAAGTAGACCAATTGCGAGTGCTGTATAGTTTTTGCCACTATCGAGTTTAATTCCATCAAGTGCTTTGACGACATCCGTTGCACCGGCTGGTCGTACTTCAAGATCGTACGTACCGGCATCGAGTGTACCGTAGTCAGAGACTTTCGAGAACTCGAGGTCGCTAAAGAGTGGATCTCCACCTTTTGGTGCGACATCAACGGCTGGTGCATCCGGTGCAAAGTGAGCGACACGGATCATTGATTTTCCATCTTCGCCTTTGCCGTTATCTTCCATGACAGCCAGTTTGATGTCTGCCAATTTACCGATTGCGGCTACAGAATAGAATTTTCCAGCTTCGATGTTGAGTGTTTGAGAAAGTACAGGATCTTTTGTTGTACCGGCTGCGAAGACTTCTACTTTATGTTCTCCGGCTGGGAGAGTCAGATAATCTGTGACATCTTTAAATTCTGCTCCTGAGACTGCTTTTTTGCCATCGACGGCGATGTCCACTGCTGGAGCATCAGGTGAAGCGTGAATCACACGAACCATTGCGTCGTCCGCCGCGCCTACTGGGAGCACAAATAGTGCGAATAGCAGAGCAGCTGTAACGAAAGATAAGAATTTCTTCATCTTTTTTTCCACCTCTCATGTCATGATGTATTTCGCTCTCAAACCAACAATTTACTTTACATTAAGAACCTTTCCCTTGTGGTGACATCTTAAACTTAAAGGAAAAATCCATTTGTGTAAACGCTCTAATGTGCTAACGAAAGTTGAGATATCATCTACAAAAAAAGACCAGTTTCCAAATAGAAAACTGATCCTGGCTTGATTATATTATTTGACGAATCCAATCATCATCTCACGTAACACTTTTGCTGCGGCAATCGCTGTCATGTCAGACTGGT
Organism: Exiguobacterium sp. s128; assembly: GCF_018618815.1. Lineage (NCBI taxonomy): Bacteria > Bacillati > Bacillota > Bacilli > Caryophanales > Exiguobacterium > Exiguobacterium sp. s128. The sequence continues at coordinate 1,773 of NZ_JACSMT010000066.1, forward strand.
CATACGCCGGACAGACCTCAACGAGATCGGCTCCGATGACGTCGACATCCGCACGGGCAATCATATGGACGACTTCGAGTAGTTCTTTTGTCGTCACGCCGCCAATTTCCTGCGTACCGGTTCCCGGTGCAGCTGACGGATCAAGGACATCGATATCGATCGTCACGTAGACTTTTTTACCAGCCAGTTTCGGTAAGACCGCTTTTAACGGTTCAACGATTTCGTACTTAAATAGATTGTATCCTGACGTCTTCGCCCAGTCGAACTCTTCTTTCATTCCTGAACGAATGCCGAACGAATAGCAGTTTTCCGGTCCAATCAAGTTCGCGATTTTCTTAAGCGGCGTCGAGTGCGACAACGGTTCGCCTTCATAGGAATCACGTAAATCCGTATGCGCATCAAAGTGCAGGACGACAAAGTCATCATAATGTTTATCAAACGCCTTGACGACCGGCCACGTGACGAGGTGTTCGCCACCCATGCCAAGCGGGAACTTCCCTGCCGTCAACAACGAATCGACATACTCTTCGATCATATCGAGTGACTTTTGCGCATTTCCGAACGGAAGCGGGATGTCGCCTGCGTCAAACAGTTTCGCATCGGCAATATCGCCGTCAAGATACGGACTGTATTCTTCAAGACCGAGTGAGACTTCACGGATCCGAGCCGGACCAAATCGTGAACCGGGACGGAAGCTGACCGTCCAGTCCATCGGCATACCATATAGTACAGATTTTGCATCTTCGTGAGTCGGTTGGCTCGCGATAAATACTTTACCTGAATAAGCTTCATCAAAACGCATTATTATTCCTCCAGTCATAGAAAGGAGTGCCCCTAAAAACGGAACACTCCTGACGTGCAATTAAATCGTTAAATCCTTGACGAACTTCGGTAGCGCGAATGCTGCTGTATGAAGTTCCGGTGTATAGTATTTCGTTTCGATCTCGTGGAAACGCTCTGGTGCGACAGCGAGTGGATCATGTTTTTTCGATCCAATCGTAAATGTCCATAGACCGCTCGGGTAAGTCGGAACGTTGGCGATGTAGAGTTTTGTGATCGGGAAGATTTCTTTGACGTCACGTTGCACATCACGAATCAAGTCCGGTGTGAACCATGGATTGTCGGATTGTGCGACGAAGATGCCATCTTCTTTTAAGGCTTTTGAGATGCCGGAATAGAATCCTTTTGTAAACAGGTTGACGGCTGGACCAACCGGTTCTGTTGAATCAACCATGATGACATCATATTCATTGACAGCTTCTGCGATATGCATGAATCCGTCTCCCACGATGACTTCAACACGTGCGTCATCAAGACCGCCTGCGATGTTTGGTAGATATTTTTTCGAGTACTCGATGACTTTTCCGTCGATTTCGACAAGAACTGCCTTTTCGACTGATGGGTGTTTTAAGACTTCACGGATGACGCCACCGTCTCCTCCACCCACGACGAGAACCGATTTTGGGTTCGGGTGTGTAAAGAGTGGAACGTGTGCGACCATTTCGTGATACACAAACTCATCGCGATCTGTTGTCATGACCATTCCGTCAAGTAACAACATCGTACCGAACTCGTCCGTTTCAACCATTTCCAGACGTTGAAACTCCGTTTGTTCGCTCTCATAAACGTGGTTGACACGGAATGTGATACCGTAATCTTCCGTTTGGTGTTCCGTGAACCATAACTTTAATTTTTGTTCCATTTGCGATAGAACCCCTTTCTTTCATCAAGACAAAAGTTGTTCGTATGCGAGTGGCGTTTACGGCGCTTCTTAATCATACAAATGCGAGTATACCGAACTTTGAAAGAAACTTCTATATAATTCGAAAAATCATACCTGTTTTTTTAGTCGACGAACGTGACGATTTCGTCCAGACAACGACGTTGTTTCGCACGTTTTGGTTCGTCTGCCCGGTAACCGAACGCGACCATGACCGGGACCGTGAAAACAGACCGATCGAGCAAATCGTGTCGTGCCAAAAGTTGTTCAACCGCCTGTTGGTCAAATCCTTCGATTGGACAAGAATCAATACCGATTTGGGCTGCTGCGGACATCATGTTGCCAAGCGCGATATACGCTTGTTTCGCCGACCAGTCTTCCATCGCCTTCTCATGATCTCCGATTTTAAAATCTTCTTTCAAGAACAATCCGTATCGCTTCGTACGACCCGCTTTTGCTTCATCTGACAAACCAAGCACGTCCATCATATGCGTCACGTGCGCCCCGTCTGGTTGCATCTGTCGTCCTGTCCGAGCCAGAAAAACGACATAATGGCTCGCGGTCGGTAACTGTCCTTGTGCGCCCCAGGTGACGTTTTGGATTTCATTTCGGATCGCTTCATTTTGAATGACAAGTAAATTCCACGGCTCGTAGCCAAATGAGCTTGGGGAAAGGCGTGCCGTCTCCAAGATAAACGAAAAATCTTCTGCAGTTATCTTTTGGGCAGGATCAAATGACTTGGTCGCATGTCGGAACTGAAAAGCGTCGATTATCTGTTGTTTTGTTTGGTCATGATTCATGTTGCATTCCTCCTGATTTTATCAAAATTAGGCGAGAATACGCCCACTTCTAAACGAAGTGAAAGTGGGAGATGGATCGCCAGCCTGCCTTTCGGGTATATTCCCTTTGAAGGAGGTGAAAAATGGTGTTGAAGCACAAGGCCTACAAATTCAGAATCTACCCCACCAAAGAGCAGGAAATCCTGATCGCGAAGACGATCGGGTGTTCGCGCTTCATCTTCAACCACTTCTTGGCGAAGTGGGATGAAACGTACAAGACCACTGGAAAAGGACTGTCCTACGGTTCTTGTTCCAAAGAAATTCCTTTGTTGAAGCAGGAGTTCGACTGGTTGAAGGAAGTCGATAGCACATCTGTTCAGATCAGCGTCAAACATCTTGCTGATGCGTTTGACCGCTTCTTCAAGAAGCAGAACGAACGCCCTCGTTTCAAGTCCAAGCGCCATCCCGTCCAGTCGTACAAGACCAACGTCCAAGGCAAAACCAGCTTCCTGAAGTCTCGATTGGATGCAACAAGCTCAAACTTCCGAAGCTGAAATGGATTCGTTTCGCCCACTCGAGACAGGTCACAGGCCGTATCTTGAACGCCACGATCCGACGTAACGCTTCAGGCAAATATTTCGTCTCCCTGCTCGTCGAGCAGGAGATCAACGAACTGCCGAAGACCGGTTTATCTGTCGGCGTCGACGTCGGACTCAAGAACTTTGCCATCCTGTCGGACGGCACGGTATACAAGAACGACCGTTACTTCCGTTCGCTTGAGAAGAAACTGGTGCGCGAACAGCGCAAGCTCTCCCGCCGTCAACACATCGCTTTGAACAAGAAAGTGAGGCTTTCCGAGTCTAAGAACTATCAGAAGCAAAAGCGGAAGGTTGCCCGTATCCACGAGAAGATCGCCAACAAGCGCACTGACTTCCTGCACAAGGTATCGACCGAGATCGTCAAAAACCACGACGTCATCGGGATCGAGACCTTACAGGTGAAGAACATGCAGAAGAACCGCAAGTTGAGTAAGGCCATCTCTGACGTCAGCTGGTCGGAGTTCTTCCGCATGTTGGAGTACAAGGCGGACTGGTACGGGAAGACCGTCGTGAAGGTCGGCAAGACCTTCGCTTCGAGCCAATTGTGCTCGAGTTGCGGACATCAACACAAGGATGTGAAACATCTCAGCTTGCGTGAATGGACATGCCCGAGTTGCGGGATCCATCACGACCGGGATGTGAACGCAGGACTGAATCTTAAACAAGAAGCCGAACGTATCTTAGCTTCTTCAACCGTCGGGACAACGGGGTTAGCCTGATCAGGTTTCGACCGTTAGGTCGGATAACTCAGGAATCCTTCACCTCTAAGTGAAGCGTAGGTGGAGGTAGTTCAAGATGACTACTTGTTACAATATCAAATCAATTTTACCTCGTCTGTTTTTTTGCTCCGTCGATATACGTTACAAAAAAGCAGAACCGGGAAATAATAAATAATCCAACTAATTTTCCTCACTCTTACACCGTCGTCGAACACGCTTGCCACAAGACTTTTTTCCCTATCGACCATTACGATTCCCACTGTTTCTACTTTCTGTCATTACCCATTTGCATTTGCCAGTTGTCACCAATGTTTGTTACGGTTAGAACTTGCGTGATAAGGTTTTGGTTTCAAATAACGCGGGTAATATTAAAGTCGTTGTCTAAACGAGCTACAAAACTCACATGTAAAATTCGAAAAAAGGTGTTGATCACAATGGAAAATAAACGAAAAAGTAAAGTCACGAACGTCTTTATCATCTCTGTCATTTTCTGCTTACTCTTTACCATATGGGGAATCTTGCCTGAATCACTCATTGGTGCCGCAAATCTCGGTAATGTTACCGGAATTGCTCAAAACTTTGTTTCGAACGGCTTCGGCTGGCTCTATCTTTTTGGTATGAGTGCTTTTTTATTAATTGCCATCTTCTTAATTTTTTCCCGTTTTGGTTCAATCCGACTCGGTAAAGACACGGATCGCCCAGAGTACGGTCTGATTTCTTGGTTCGCAATGTTATTCAGTGCCGGTATGGGAATCGGTTTAGTCTTCTGGGGTGTCTCAGAACCACTGACTCACTTCCATACACCACCGGTCGCGACAAACGATCTAACAGAATCTGCTCCACTCGCTATGCGTTATTCCTTTTTCCACTGGGGTCTGCATCCATGGGCACTCTATGCGATCGTCGCCCTTGCCATTGCCTACTCGACGTTCCGTAAAGGGCGTCCGGCAACAATCGGTGATACCGTTGCTTCGCTAATGAAACCGAAGTATGAAACCGTCGGTAAAGGAACGGTTGAAGTCCTTGCGATCGTCGCGACCGCATTTGGTGTTGCGACGTCACTTGGTCTCGGTGCCCAACAAATTTCCGGTGGGCTTCACTTCCTAGTCGGAAGCATCCCGAACTCCTTCATCACCCAATTGATCATCATCTTAGTCGTATCCGTCCTCTATATGATGAGTGCTGCTTCCGGTCTTGATAAAGGAATCGTCCGTCTCAGTAATGCGAATCTCGTTCTCGCAGCACTCTTGATGATTAGTGTCTTGTTCCTCGGACCATTCAGCTTCATCATGGATCTCTTTGTCCAGACGACAGGGGCCTACTTGCAAAACCTACCTGTCATGAGTTTCCGGGCATCGGCATTTAATCCGGGGGAACGCCAATGGATTAATGACTGGACGATTTTCTACTGGGCCTGGTGGATTTCTTGGTCGCCATTCGTCGGAACGTTCATCGCCCGTGTCTCAAAAGGGCGGACGATTCGCGAATTCGTCCTTGGCATCATGTTAGTGCCAACGGTCTTCGGATTATTGTGGTTCTCTGTTTTTGGTGGATCGGCGATCTGGAACGAATTGTTCAACAACGTTGATCTCATTTCAACTGTGAACGATAAAGGAGTCGAAACGGGGATGTTCGCATTGTTTGAGACATTCGGTGGTCTCGGTACCTTCCTCAGCATCATCGCCGTCTTCTTGATTACGACCTTCTTCATCACATCGGCCGACTCGGCGACGTATGTTCTCGGAATGTTATCTTCAGGCGGGAGCCTGATGCCGAGTCTGCGGATCAAGTTGACATGGGGCATCATCCAGTCTTCGATTGCAGCAGTTCTGCTTTATGCAGGGGGGCTCAGTGCCTTACAAGCCGCTGCCGTCCTTGCCGCCTTCCCATTCATCTTCGTCGTTGCCATGATGGTGATTGCCTTGTTCATGGATCTTTCCAATGAACCGGACGCCTCTAAAGTAGCCGATGATTTGAAAAAAGAAGCCTAAGCTGCTAAGATGAACTGCTCCCCGTCAAGTAGACAGGCGAAATAATAAAAATCTTTTAAACGGCTTGAGCCCTGAATTCCAGCGGACTCAAGCCGTTTA
>NZ_JACSMT010000067.1:0-7205 GCF_018618815.1 Exiguobacterium sp. s128
CTTTTCCGCTAATCATCCGAATGAAACGCATCAGGAATAAAAAATGAGAGCTTTCTCAACTCATCTTTTGGCTAAGTTGACATCTATGGCGATGCTCATCACTTCGGTCGAAGGAGGACTGGTCGGGCATCTGTTTTTTGAAACCAACCTCTTTTTATCGATTGTCGCCTGGCTGTTAGTACTCTCGAGCGGTTACATGGTCATGGTGACAGCAGCTGTCACGCTTCGGTATGTCTACCGCTATACGTCGATTCTGAAAATACTTCAAAAATGGTGGACCCATCGTTTTCATCGTCCGAAACCGAACTGATCCAACAGCAAACGGGACTGACTCATAAGTCAGGCCAAAATCAATCCTTGTGACGGACGGTTCGACATCCTCACTTTCCATACTTTCCATGGGCGGAAGGTAAGCCGCGGCAGCCCACATTCCATGCGGTCATGCCGGGTCTTACCTATTCCTGCCGGAAGCGCCAATCACGCTTCCTTTCCCCATAGGAGTCGAGGATGAACGTTTCCGTCCTCTATCAATCAAATGGCCGATGATTCCATCTTTCGCGGAATCATCGGCCATTTCTATGCAAATTCTTATTGTTCACGAAGGAAAAGGGAGGTGGATTTCCGGTGTTTGATCCGGAAATCCACCTCCCTTCATTCATTTTAATCGAGAGACGTCCTTATTTTTGAGTCAGCCCCGTTTTTTGAGTAGGTGTCAGCTCGAAAAAGCGGCTTCTTCTTCCGGCGTTTCTTGTTGTTGTTGATCCGGATTTTGAATTCGTCCGGTCACTTCCGTCAATAGGCGACGGGGGAGGAATTTAGCGAATGTGACCATCGCCCGGTTGCTCGCTCCAGGTACGACGACACGTTTCCCTTTGAGGGTCCCACGGTAGCCGGCGAAGGCAACGAGATGCGACGGCATACTTTTGAACGGTAACGTGATTTGGGCACGATCAAAAAAGTTCGTATCGGTTGGTCCAGGGCAGAGGCATGTGACCGTGACACCAGAACCATCCAGTTCCGAGGCAAGCGCTTCTGAAAACGACAAGACATAGGCTTTTGTCGCGTAGTAGACACTCATGTAAGGACCAGGCATGAAGGCAGCGACAGAAGCGACGTTCAAGATGCGACCAAACCCGCGATCAATCATGCCCGGTACTAAGCGCTTCGTCAGTTCCGTCAAGGCGACGACGTTGACGTGAATCGAATTGATGTCTTCCGATGGATCAATTTCCGCAAAACGGCCTGACGTCGCAAATCCCGCATTGTTGAATAATAAATCAATCGTCAGTTCATGTTCTTCCAGGTAACTGAGGACATGGGAGACACTGTCCGGTTGTGAGAGATCTGCCGCAAACGTATACGCTTTGATTTGATAGCGTTTTTCAAGGACATGTTTTAATTCTGTTAATTTTTTTTCGTTTCGGGCGATCAAGACACAATCAAAACCGTCGCGTGCCGCCAATACCGCCAGATCAAGACCGATTCCACCTGAAGCACCTGTAATCAAAGCTGTTTTTCGTAACATATTAAATCCTCCATTCGATTGATAACTGATTCTCTAATCTGTATCTTTCCCTATTGTTCCCTTGATTCCTGCTCGATAAGCATCTCCTTTTGGAAGTCATGCCATTCGCTGTATGATAAGGTCAGTGAAACAATCACAGAAAGTGAGTGGAGCAGCTTGAGAAAAAATGTCACGATTGCCTTATTGTTAGCTACGTTTTTAGCAGCCATTGAAGGAACGATTGTCGCGACGGCGACACCTGTCATGGCGAGTGAACTAAATGGAGCAAAACTCGTCAGTTGGATTTTTGCCGGATTTTCACTATTCATGGCGGTCTCGACCCCGATTTATGGGAAGATGGCCGACTTATACGGCAGAAAACGTGTCTTGCTGTTTGGAATCGGCGTTTTTACAGTCGCATCGCTCGCGTGTGGTCTGGCCCAGACGATGGAAACCTTGATTCTATTCCGCGCCGCGCAAGGGATCGGAGCCGGTGCTGTCTTGCCGATTGCGATGACGATCATCGGGGATTTGTATACATACGAAGAACGGGGGAAAATTCAAGGGATCTTAAGTGCGGTTTGGGGAATTTCCGGTGTCGCAGGTCCACTGGTCGGTGGGTTTTTAGTCGAGACATTGTCCTGGCGCTACATTTTCTTACTGAACGTGCCGTTCGCCCTGATTTCATTTGTCATGATTGTGGTCTTTTATAAAGAAACGGTCACGGAAACGTCGCGTAAGATCGATTATCGGGGCGCCGTCTTGTTTGCGACCGGCATGAGTGCCCTATTGTATGGATTATTATCCGGTAGTGAATCGGAAAACTTTTTCCGTCCCCTCATATTAATCAGTTTTGCCGTAAGTGCCGGACTTTTATTTTGGTTTTACCGGGTTGAAAAAAAGGCGACGGATCCCTTGTTGCCACCAGCCGTCATTCGCCATCCGGTGATTCTGGTCATCAATTTGGCTGTGTTCTTTTCGGCTTGGGTTCTCGTATCGATGTCAGCGTACATTCCGATTTTTGCTCAAGGTGTGTTAGGGAAAAGTCCAACCGAAGCAGGATTCATGTTGATGCCGTTATCCTTATTTTGGACGATTACGGCCATCATCGGCGGACGGACGATTGGGATTGCCTCACCACGTTACCGGACGATGACCGGAATGGGCCTGTTGGTCATCGGGATGCTGATTCTAATCTCGATCAGTCGAGAGTCGAGTGATGTGTTCATTTATCTGGCGGTTTCCCTGATTGGCATTGGATTTGGTCTGGCACAACCGGTTTTCATGGTCGTCTTGCAGACATCTGTCGATTGGTCACTTCGTGGGTCAGCGACTGCCGTCAACTCCTTTTTGAGTACGACGGGTCAAACCCTTGGCGTTGCCTTGTTTGGTACGTTGTTTAACCTCTCGATCATCCAGGCTTTTTCCGATTCACCACTCTTGACAGGGTACGCGATCGATCCTTTTTTCCAGTCTGGAACAGCAAGTAAGTACGGAACAGATGTTCAGGTGGCAGCAGAACAAGCGTTAGCAAACGGGTTACACCTCGTGTTCATCGGAGGACTCGTCTGTGCGGTTCTTGCCTTTTTGATGACGTTCCGTCTGCCGAAAGTGCGTCCGGAAGATCCGACTAATTAAAAACACCAACGAGATGTCCTTTTTTAAAAGGGCGTCTCGCTAGCGTGAGTCTGTTCATTCAGAAGTCGTGGCAGCCTTTTGGTTGGCAAATTGTTCGCGGATGTCTTGTTCATTTCGACGGAGGAATAACCCGATTCCAATCAGTAATAAAGAAGCACCGGTGATTTGGATCCAGGTCAACGACTCTTGGAACAGGAAATACCCGAAAATCATCCCCCAGACGGCTTCACCGAGAATCGTGATGCTGACGATGCTGGCACTGACCCGTGACAAGGCCCAGTTGAATAGGTTATGGCCAAGTAACGTTGGAAAGACGGCCAGCAAAATATAAATGCGCCAATCGATTTGGAACGCAGCAACTAAGTTGACGGATTGAATGAGCGAAAAAAGTAACAGGACGATGGAAGCGACGGCATAGACACCAAACGAATATGTATTGGTCGAGACACTTGTCCGGACGTGTTGTCCAAGCAACCAGTAACCGGCGACAAGGATTGTCGCAAGTAACGCCAGTCCATCTCCAATCAAGGCCCGAGGACCAACTGCGATATCACCATAGGCGACAAGTCCACCCCCTAGTAGGGCGATACCTACAAAAAATAAGGCCTTCCGCGAAGGATGTTGTTTAAAGAAAATCGCGTTGCCGATTAAAACAAAAATCGGGCTGGCGGTCACGAAGAGCGTCGAGCTGGCAACTGTCGTATAATCAAGGGAAAGAAACCAGAGCCAAAAGTGACCCGCTAAGAGAATACCACTCAAGATCATATGCCGGATCGTCGTTGAGCTGAGGCTCAGCAATTCTTTTAAGTGGATCAACGGCAACAGCAATAATGTTGAAAACAACATCCGGAAAAAAGCGACGGCTTCAATCGGCGTTTCGGCCCACTTGACGAAAATGGCCGATGTTGAGATGAAAAAGAGTGCCATGAATAAAGTGAAATAGGGCATGAGAACCTCCGCGTGTCTGAAGTAAGGGAATGAGGGTGAATCAATGCAATTAATCATTGCGGAAAAACCAAAACAAGCTGAAAAACTTGCAGTACCATATCCATCGGTCAAACGAGACGGATACATTGAGATCAAGCCGTGCGAACGTTTTCCCGCGGGCGCGAAACTTGCGTATGCCGTCGGACATTTGTGCGAATTGCAAGAGCCGGCGCATTATGACGCCAAATGGAAACGATGGAATTATGATCATCTTCCGATCATTCCGGAACGGTTTGATTACCGGTTGTCCCGTGGAAAAAGCAAAGCGTTTCAAGTCATCAAAAAATTACTGAATGAACGAACGACAACTTCCATCATTATAGCATCGGATGCCGAGCGAGAGGGAGAGGCAATTGTCCGATTGATTCTCCGGCTTGCGAATAACGCCAAACCGATCCAACGCCTTTGGATTTCCAGTCTGACACCACAAGCCGTCGATCATGGGTTTGCGAATTTATTAGACGGGAAGGAAACAGAAAACTTATTCCATGAAGCGATGAGCCGTGCCTGTGCTGACTGGTTGATCGGGATGAATGCGTCCCGCGCCTATACGACGCTCCTGAAGAAAAAAGGAATTGCCGATGTTTTTTCATTGGGACGGGTCCAGACGCCGACCTTATCGTTGATCGTCGAGCGGGAAAAACAGATTGAAACGTTCCGACCGGAAACCTTTTTTGAGGTCGAAGCGGATTTCGCGCGTTACAAAGGGAAGTACATCAATGCGAAAAAACAGACAAAGATTACAGACCGCGAGTTGGCAGAGAACATCGTAGCGCGGACGAAGGGAACGGCCGTCGTCGCGACGATTGATAAAACGGAACAAGTGGAAAAACCGCCGTTTTGGTTCAGCTTATCGCTGCTGCAAACGGAAGCCAGCCGGCGTTTTGGCTTAGGAGCAAAAGAGACGCTCGATATCGCCCAAAAACTCTATATCCGGGGCTGGATCAGTTATCCGCGGACCGATTCATCGTTTGTCTCAAAAGACGAAGCGAGTCAATTTCCGGTGATTTTAAAGCGACTGCTCAAGCAACCGGAATATACGGAATTGACGGATATTGTGACACAAAACATCACGAACAATAAACGCTATGTCAATTCAGCAAAGGTCAGTGATCACTACGCGATCATCCCAACGGAAGAGGCGGGCGCAGTTGCCAAGTTATCTGGACGTGATGCACAAGTCTATGACTTGATCGTCCGGCGATTTTTAGCAGCATTTGCACCAGATGCCCGGTCTGAGAAAACGGAGATCATCACGGAACGTGAGCAGGACCGGTTCATCACAAAAGGAAGCCGATCGCTTGAGCTCGGATTCAAACAAGTCTTGAAAATCGAAGCAAAAGAGCTGGATTTACCGGCAGTCGAAATCGGACAACAGATGCCGATCAAAAGTGCCAAACTGTTAGAAAAACAAACGGAACCACCCAAACGGTATACGGAAGGAACGTTGATTCTTGGCATGAAGACGGCCGGGAAAGTTCTCGAAAACGAACTCCAAGCCATCATGAAGGAGATTGAGGGACTCGGAACAGAAGCGACACGAGCCGGCATCATTGACGGGCTGAAGCGCCGCGACTATATTCAGGTCAAGAAAAAAGAAATCCATCCGACGGCAAAAGGACGGATTTTGATCGAAGCCGTCAGCGGAAGTATCCTTGCCTCACCGGAGATGACGGCGAAGTGGGAAAGTCGTCTGGATCAGATTGGCAAAGGGGAAGCATCAGCCGCCCAGTTCGTGGAACAAGCGAAAAAATTATCGCAACACCTGGTCGAAGACGCGAAAACACGTGTCGAGCAGCTGGACGTCGACCCGAGTCAAGTCCCGGCCAAACGGGCACGGGGCGCGACGAACCGTCCGGTCGGTATCTGTCCCGTCTGTCAGGCGGAACTGCTTGATCGTGGAAAATTTTACGGTTGTAGTGCCTATCAGAAAAACAACTGTGGATTTACGTTGCCGAAAACGATTCTTGGCGCCCGTCTGACACAAACAGAATTAAAAAAGGTATTGGCTAATGAGAAAACAAAACCACTTGAGATGAAGAAGAACGGACGGACGTTCCGGGCGATGTTATATCTGGAACAGAATCAGCTGAAGTTCGAGTTCGTGAAGGGAGAATCTTGATGTATTACGATTTGATGGAAAATAAAACGTTTATCCCAACGTTTGAACGCTTTTTGAAGGAAGGGACGAAACTGACCGTCTGGTTTCCGAACGACGTGACGGTCGGACCGGCGGATGAGTTGATCGGAGAAGCCGAAGAGTTATTCGGGGTGACGGCGGAAGTCATCGATGATCCGCAATCTTATGGAAAAACATTGTTGTTGCCGTACTTGACGGAACGCGAGACACGAGATGATGATTTTGTGCGTTATGAAACAGTCATGACGGAAGAAGTCAAAGCGATTTTACGGGAACTGACGTTACCGATGATGACAGACGGTGACTTCGCCGTCCTCTATTCCTATCAGATTGATCTACCGGATGGATTTTTATTCGTCGAGGATTGGTTTAATGCGGAAGTTTCGTTAAAAAACTGATAAAAAATAAACGTGGGGCTGACTCATAAGTCAGGTCAAAATCAATCCTTGTAACGGACGTTTCCACCCTCCATCAATCAAATGGCCGATGATCCTATCTTTTAAGGGGTCATCGGCCATTTCTATGCAAATTCGTATTGTTCACGAAGGAAAAGTGAGGTGGATTTTTCCAAAAAGGAAGCAAATACGCCAGTTTTTTGACATCTGTTTGTAACATACAACCGTTTAGATTAAAGTTGGATGAAAAGTAATGTTTTTTGAGCATATTTAGTGGAATTCAGTTCAAAAGCTTTAAAATGGAGTGTAGAATCGAACACATGTTACATCAGAGAAGGAGGAAAATGAATGAAGTCATGGCTTAATCGAACGATCGGACGGCAAATCATGTCTGCTTTCTATATGATTATCTTGACGCTCGTGTTGACCTCCGGTGGCGTTTATTTTTATACGACGGTTTGTCAAATTAAGTGCAACACTTCTTCCGTGAAGACCTCGTATGCAGTTTTCCAGTTGAGACATTTTCGCGGTCTCCCATTGA
>NZ_JACSMT010000068.1:0-6845 GCF_018618815.1 Exiguobacterium sp. s128
TGTGGTGTGGTAACTCCATTCTACACGAGGCCGTTATGGGCTTTTTGTGTTTTCCGTCAGGTGTTGCACTTAATATTACAATTCGTCTGAAAAAAACAATCGTCGTCCTATTAACGTGCCTCATTCTGTATCAATTTTATGTGAGCCGGACACCGGCTTTGACACAATCGATTTCCTTAAAAGAGGTTTCCTTGTATCAGGGAGATTTGGTGTTAATCAACAAGCAGACGAAGATTCAAGAAGATCCCCGTAATTTATCTATTGTTACCAAACAGGTATCGGAAACAAGCCTTGAGCCTGATTTACTGCTTGAGGATCATGTCGCAGCCGCTCTGCAACGGATGATGCAACGGGCGAAAAAGGTCGGCATCGATCACTTTCAAATCAATAGTGCCTACCGAAGTGGGAAAGTGCAACAGGCATTGTATGAAGAATATGGTGCGGACTTTGCGTTGCCTGCTGGACACAGCGAACACCAGACGGGTCTGTCGGTAGACATCGGTTCGACACGCGGCAAAATGAAACAGTCGAAAGAGGGCAGATGGCTTGCCAAGCATGCGCATCAGTTTGGTTTTGTCATCCGGTATCCAAAGGGGAAAGAGAGCTTGACGGGAATCTCGTTTGAACCGTGGCACATCCGCTACGTGGGTCTGCCGCACAGTACGAAGATGTATGAGGAGAATTGGGTGCTCGAAGAATATTTGAACTACCTCAAACAAGAACACGCGTATCAGATTCAAACAGCCGGTCGTACCTATTTTGTGCAATACACCAAACACCGCGCACTCAAAATTCCGGATACGCCCGTCTTTCACGTATCCGGGACCAATACAAAAGGGTTTATCGTCACGTCACGGTTACCAAAATAATTGAGGAGGAATTTTTAGCGCATCAGCGAATGTATCATTATCCGCTTGAGGTGATTGAAGGGGCGGAGCAGATGCTGCGCCGTCTGCAAAGTAAAATTGAAAAACAGGACTTCCCGTTTGACGGATTTTTGGCGAGACAGTTGGAGCAGCTGCAAGCAGAGGGGTACTTAGACTGTCAACCTTGAAACACAGTAATGAATGTAAAACAAGACTCGTCCCACACGCTTTAAGATTAAAGTCGCGTGAAACGAGTCATTTTACTTGAATTCGTTTTGCTTTTGACAAACAGCAGCCAAGCGGCGGATTTCATCGGCCATTGCTTGATTGACAGGGTGCAGTTGCTCAAGCCAGTCGAGCAGCGCGAGGGCTGATTGCGGCACCCGGTTGTACCCTTGGAGCACGTCCGCAAACCGGTCCTTTGCTTGCGGGAACCGTTGCTCGGCCCGGCGTTCATTGCCGTACTGGTCCGGATAATAAACGACTTCCGGCTCGAGCAGATGCAGGACGGACAACAGATTTGAAAAAGCATGTTGTTCGACAAGCTGAAGACCGGACAGCCGTTCGCCGCGTGCATAGCGGCACAGTCCGACGTAGAGATTCGTCAAGGCCTCGTTCAGTGCAAAGTCGAGTGTATCCCGTCGTATCGAGGGGGGGACTTGTTTTGAAACCGTCAAGTCAACGCCCGGGAATGTTGGATCTTGCCAAACGATTCGACCGGGAGAAAAAGCGATGTCCGGCATCTCATCCAGTTCAAAAATCGCGCATTCTCCGTAAATCCCATCGGCGAATAACAGCTTAAAACCGTCGACAGTGTTTTGGAAGATGAAGCTGAGTGGATGAACGGACTCGAGCCAGTCGAGCCGATCGAGGAACCGTTGTTTCTGTCCCGGTTTCGTAATGACGAAAAAATCGAGGTCGGAATAGGCATCGAGCCGTTCCAGCTCCTGTCCGACGGAGCCGAGTCCAAGCAATAACCAGGCATCCTGTGTTTGTTCAAGTTGACGCCCGATTTGATCGAGGCGGTTAAGTAGTGCGTGCTGTCTTTGCATCCAAAAACTCCTTTTTAGTCTGTCTCATGAAAGCGTTCTACTTTCTAGTCTAACCAGCTTGAGATTTCCGTCAAGGAAAGTTAGCATCAAATCATATGTACGATATCCTAAATGATGGAAGGTGATATGTCATGGATTTACTGATTGTCCTCCTCATCGGCTCGTGTCTCTTGAGTGGCCTGATGCTCTTGACGATCGTCAGAGCCGTTTTTTTAGCGTACCCAAAACAAACGATTTCGAGTTCAAAAGCGATCATCGTCACGCTCGGCATGGCAGGGTTTAGCATGTTGCTCGCAGGTGTGCTCCCTTATTTGTATCTCCGTTTCATGTAAACGACAGGCACGGCTTTTCGGAACAGTTGATTCCGAAGACCGTGCCTATTTTTTTGTTTTTTTTCGAACAAACGGATAGTTGAAACTGTTATTCCTTCATAGAAAGGAGGTGTCCCCTCCTGACATCAAAGGAGGAACCATTCATGCAACCTTACTTACGAATCGAACACCACGTGTTACGCGACGGAGCAAACTTCTCATCCGTCCATGAAAAGATGATCTATTTTCTGGTCCAGAGTTATGCCGGATCGGATGGACTCGCTTTCCCGTCACACCAGACGCTGGCGGACGCCGTCCCGTGCGGCAAGACGACCGTCAAGACGTGTCTACAGTCATTGATTGAAAAAGGATGGATCGAGAAGGTCAAACGATTTGACCGTCACGGCGGACAGACGTCAAACGGTTACCGAATCTGTCTGCCGGAACGCGTCGTCTCTCGGCAGGAGGGGGGGCAGGAGACGACAGCGGGTCAGCCACCTGTCGACCCCAAAGAAAAAGGGGTTAAGAACAATACTTTAAAAAAACACTCACCTTCACCAAGTGGAGAAACCATGAACGAAATCGTCCAGCACTTTGACACTGAAATCGGACGTGTCACCCCGTCAATCCGCCGTCAGCTCGATCAGCTTGTCCAAGAGAGCAGTGATGCCGTCGTGCATCATGCAATCGAACAAGCAACGGCGGCGAACATCCGGCATTTCAACTACATCAAGGCAATTGTCAACAAGTTGAAGAAGCAGCATCTGTTGACGCCTGAGGAAATTGATGACCACGAACGACGACGTCAGCAACGGTCCCATCGTGCTCGGCACAAAACGAACCGGACCCGTTTACCAGACTGGGTCGAGCGGGAACGCAGGCAACAACAACAGGTCGAGGCAAAACAGAAACAGCAATTCGAACAAACAGTCCCGGATCAAGCGGAACTGGCACAACTGTTAGCACAACTCATCTAACAAGGAGGATCATATGACACCATCACTTGACTGGTTACTCGAACAGGCGGACCGGAAGTTGGCGAAGGAGATGGACCCGGACGTCGTCGCGATCACCCGCTCCGTCATCACGGAACTCGCGGCAGAAGGTTTACCGATTGGGATTGCCCAAGCCTTTCGGACAAGACAGGAACAGGACGCCTTGTATGCAATCGGGCGGACACGCCCCGGAAAAATCGTCACGTATGCGAAGGGGGGTGCGTCGAATCACAATTTCGGAGTCGCTGTCGACTTGTTTTTGTATGCCGACGGGGGCAAGCGGGCGGAATTCCTGGCACCGCCCGATCCGCGACTGCAGCGCCTCGTCCGAGCGATGAAACAATACCAGATGCAGTGGGGCGGCGATTGGGGCAACTTCCCTGATTATCCGCATTTTCAGCTCTATGACGCCGTCAATAAACAACCGAAACCACTTCTTGGTCCACGGTATCCGGGGCGACCGCTCCATCCGGCCGCGACCTGGATGGACGGGACTGTCATCCGGCTGATCCAAAAGCGGCTGCGTCTCCCTTTGACCGGACGGTTTGACACGACATTGACACGGGTCGTGAAACAGTTTCAGCAACGGCATCACTTGCAGGCGGACGGGGTGATTGGTCCTGTCACCTGGCGTCACCTGTTTGGAGCAGATCGATGAAGAGCCGGTATGTCGCCGTACTCCGGCTCCTCGTTCCCTTGTACAGTTTCGTGAACCTGACGTTACTCGCACTCGGCTATACGCGGCTTCCGTTTGAGACGCCGCAGGTCGAGACGGCTCTGACGGCTGGTCTTGGGGCAAGTAGTCTGATCTATGCCTGGTGGAAAAATAATAATCTGACGCACTCCGCTGAACAGGCACAAGAGTGGTTACGCGAATTAAAACAACAAAAATCAAAAAGGAGTTCGTAAATTGTTTGGAATGTGCAGACAACGGGCATTATTTCGAGTAGAGCGCTAATGGTTTGATCCCAAGATACCGATAATAAGGTAGCGCACCGCATCGTCATCGGTCGTAAGTCGAGGCGACGGACAAGAAAGAGGTCAGACTGAACTTGAAACTATCGACGTTGCAACTTTACCTGCTGCTGGCATTGTTTTCTTTATTGTTTACAAGCATCTGGAGTTATAATGCCTTTTTAAAAATCGAACAAGAAAACGACCGGATCATCACGGAGGCGATACCGATCTCAAACGCGGCGTCCCAACTGTTCCCGTTGTTGCTTGACCAGGAATTGACGGTCCGGAGTTATTTGCTCAATCAAAATGACCAAACCTTCCAACAATTCAAAACGACAAACGCTGAACTCAAGGAGACGATTGCGTGGCTAAGAATGCTCGATCAGCGTCATCCGATCATGAAACAATTATTGACAGAAGAAGCGATCCCGTTGATTCAACGGACGGACGGTTTTTACGAACAGCAAATTAGCTGGATCCAAGATAACCAAGTGGAACGAGCGACGCTGAAACGCTACAGTGGCATGGACTATATCAACCAGTTCCGTCCGATCAACGCCAAGATTCGCCAAGACATCGATAACATCATTCAAGAGGCAACGGATCGTTCGAAAGCCGCCTCGGCCTCAGCAAAATGGGTCATCGTCATCGTCGTCAGTGTTGCCGTTTTGCTGCTGATGGCCTTCCTGCAGACAATCCGGCTCGAACGAAGCAAACAGACGTTGATCCATCGATCGTTGCATGACGCCTTGACGGGAATTCCGAACCGACGGGCGTTTGACGAACATCTGGAGACGTCGTTCAGGGTGGCGAAGGAACAGCAGACGGACGTTGCCTTGATTTTAGTGGATGTCGATGAATTCAAGCTCTATAACGATACGTACGGTCACTTGAAAGGGGACTGGTGTCTCGAGAAAGTCGCTGACTCGTTAAAGAAACATGCGAGTGAGTACGGTCTCGTCTCCCGGTACGGCGGAGAGGAGTTTGCCGTCATCTTGACGGAACAGGCGGATCACGTCAAACAGGTCGCGGAACGGATTCGCAGTGAAATCTTACAGTTGAACATCGAACATGCCGCTTATCAACCGCTTTGTCAACTCAGTGTCAGCATCGGAGTCGCGGTCGTCCGACCGGATGATACTTTGTCGGAAGGGGATTTGATCATTCTGGCCGATCAAGCGTTGTACCGAGCGAAAGCAAGTGGACGAAACCAAATTTCGAGCCATGAAGCCAGTTGATGTATGACAAAGAGCTCTGATCTCATCCAGAAGATGGGGTCAGAGCTCTTTGTTGGTCATCGAATCATTGCAAAATCACACAATAGGAATGGTCGGAAATCAACGGAGCAGAAATGACGAACACGGTCTTGACCGGTGTCCCACCAACTTTTGCATCAAGTTGATTCAATTGGGACCGAATTTCTCGACTCAAGACATACCGGGTTTCCGTACTCAATTCATCCATTTCTTCATCGTGAACATGTAACAAGAGTTGAAACGGTTCAAGCGAGAAAATTGAAAAATCACAGTCGATTCGAGGGTCTTGAAAACGTTCATTCAAACCATTCTTGATGAAGTATGCTTCTTGTGCTGAAATCATCTCGTTTCGCCTCGCTCTCTTCCCGAAAAACAGTTCAAAAAAATATATGCTGTTACTTAACTATATAGTCTATATTACCCATCTTTTTTGAAAAATATCAGTTGTGCCTTAAAAAGTGACCGGAAATTGGATTTTTAGGGAATTTGTTAGAAGAACTACACAAAACCGTCTGATTTCGATGCACGTTGTCAAAGACAAGTACATGGACATCAGACGGTCATCGAACCGACATGACGTAAAAAATCTTCCGTCGTCTGTTTGAAAAACGTCAATTGATGAGCGGGTACAGAAAATTTGTCACTGTATCGGACTTCTAAATAATGGGGACTGACCGGTGACGGGAATTCAATCCGGTCAAACCATTCCGTCATCGTTTCCTGATCTCGTCGTTGTAACGGCTCCGGTAGCCGACGGTTGAACAACAGCATATGTTGGCGGATGTCTTCTGCCGGCAAATGGTGATCCGGATAATGCAAGACCTGAACGCGACTGGTCGCAAAGTGAATCGGTTGGAAGCGTATTGGCCGGACGATTTTTATGTAGTAGGCGATCAGGGCGGCTGTTGCGAAGACAAGTAAGATGAAGATGAACGGATAGGGCGGTGCGACGACCAAGGAATCAAAACCGTCCGTAAAAATGCCGGCTCCGGTTCGGTTGCGACGACATCAATGATCGGATCAAGAGTGAGCGTGAGTGGTTCGGAAGGAAGTGACAGCTCGTAGGAGTCGCCACAACGCGTCGTACAGGAAAGTTCGGTTTGGCTGTCGAAAAGAGAAACAACGTGAGTCAATAGGCGTGGGACAAATGATTTGATCAGTAACAAGATCAGCAGGAC
Organism: Exiguobacterium sp. s128; assembly: GCF_018618815.1. Taxonomy (NCBI): domain Bacteria; kingdom Bacillati; phylum Bacillota; class Bacilli; order Caryophanales; genus Exiguobacterium; species Exiguobacterium sp. s128. The sequence goes on from NZ_JACSMT010000068.1 coordinate 6,616, forward strand.
GACAGAAAGGAATAATCCAAGTTTCAGTCGGATGGATGTCAGCATGAAGCACCTCTTTTTTTGCCGCAAAAAACGGATGATGAATGAATCTCAACTGAGTATAGCAAATTCATCGTCAAAAGGTTTTGTTTTTTCAAAAAATAGGGCTCATCACCATAAGGTGTGGTTGACACATAAAATCCATCGGATTTTAAATCGAACATAGAAAAAAAGCGAAAACCCCGGTATCG
>NZ_JACSMT010000069.1:0-6588 GCF_018618815.1 Exiguobacterium sp. s128
GTGGTGTGGTAACTCCATTCTACACGAGGCCGTTATGGGCTTTTTGTGTTTTCCGTCAGGTGTTGCACTTAATATTACAATTCGTCTTAAGAAAACAATTCTAAAGAACTATTTCTTTTTTACATGAATCAACTAAAAACTGATTTTACAGTATTTTTTAGTCATATTAACATTCTTTTTAATATTTTAAATATCATTTTAGTGATTCTTTAGAACCATATACGTTTTATTAACAGGTGAGACAAAAGTCATTGATTTAAATTGCAAATCCCATCAAGATACCATATACTAGCTTATAATAAGTAAAAAAATAGGAGTGAAAGCCTTGAGTCTATTTAATCTATCTAGCAAAGAATATACCGTTCAATATCAAGTTATGGAATCTGATGAGATTGTTGATACTGATCGATTAGTCATCAAGGCAGGCGATCATACTGCCGCTCGTAAAAAAGCTGATAAAATGCTCCGCAAGCAGTACGGTCGATTGCAGTATAAAATTGAATGGGTCCAACGTTTTTGATCGTCAAAATACCCGGTCGCCTCAGCAAGATTGAGACGACCGGGTATTTTTGTGTTCAACTCGATTGCGGATATTCCGATTTGACGATTCGATCGGCTTTTAAGAATAAACGAATCCCCGTATAGAGCAGGATTCCAAACAAAGCGCCAATTCCGTCAATGATCACGTCTCCGACAAGTGGTGTCCGTCCACCGGTCACCTGTTGATGGAATTCATCAAAGACACCGACCGTAACTGCTGTCGTCGCGGCAAAAAAGGCGGCCGGAAGAGGACGGTATCCCCGATTCCGTAAGACATGGACGAGACTCGTCCCTAGGATAAAGAACAAACCAGCGTGCATCCCTTTCCGGATAAAAAACTCGAGAAACGCAGCTGGACCAAGGTCCGCAACACTGATCGGGACTTCGTAATGAAACGAGACGAACGAAAACGAATAGACCCAACCGAGTGGGATGTGATTCGTCAGAAAGGGAATCAGGGATTGTTGTTGATAACTCATCGAACTGAATCCGAATAATAGAAGTAAAATAGCTCCTGCTGTGATATAGCCCATAGATGGACGGCGCATCCGAACATCCCTCCTTTTCATACTTGCCATCTTACCATGCCTTTTAAGACGGTACATACGGCAAAAGACGGATGACATGACAAAAAAACATGCCTCACTTCTATTCAGAAGTAAGACATGTCCTATTATGAAGCCATCGTTTTCGGTTCACGCACCAGGTGCTTGATTTCACCGAACGTCACAAACGTTTTATTTTTAGCGTCATACAGCTTGTAACGAAGCGATTTCAGACTTGAGAACAAGCCGATCGTCGTTGCTTTTTGAAGCGGTGGTGTCGCGGTATGCGCTTTTTCTAGATTGTAGTTCGGAACACGTGGACTTAAGTGATGGACATGGTGGAAACCGATGTTCCCTGTCACCCACTGCAAGACTTTCGGCAATTCATAATATGAGCTGCCTTCGATTGCTGCCTTAACGTAATCCCATTCGCTCTCATCCTCGAAATACGAGTCTTCGAACGTATGCTGGACGTAGAATAACCAAATCCCAAGGACACCGGCCGTAAACATCGTCGTCCCTTGAATGATTAAGAACGCCTGCCATCCGATGAAGTAAATCATGATGCCGTATAAGACGATCAACGAGGCATTGATGACATGCGTGTTGATCCGTTCTTTTTTTCGGGCATCTTTCCGGTTAAAGCGGCTGACGACGAGAATCAACAGGAGTGGTCCAAGACCAAACATGACGAGCGGATTCCGGTAGAGACGGTATTTCAGACGTGTCCATTTTGAGGCTTCAACATATTCTTCGATTGTCATGACCCAAATGTCACCGACACCGCGTTTATCCAAGTTCCCACTTGACGCGTGGTGGATTGAGTGCTCGCGTTTCCACTTTTCATACGGGAACAAGGTCAGGATGCCTGTGATCGTTCCGACGATCGCGTTGGCTTTTTTGTTTTTGAAGAATGACCCGTGTGTACAGTCATGGAAGATGATGAACATCCGGACGACGAAACCGGATGCGACGATCGCAAGCGGGACAGCGAGCCAAACGGAAATCTGTAAGGCTTGGTAAGCCAAGAACCAGGCGACGAGAAACGGTAAGATCGTGTTGATCATCTGTCGGACGCTGGATTTGACGTCTGCCTTCTCAAAAGGCGAAACGTGTTTGCGAAGCTGGGCGATTTTTTCTTTACTCATGTGTTGCTTCCTCCTCGAATTCGTACAGCGTTCACGACGCTACTATGAAATGAACTTGATATAAAACCTGTAAACGGCGTCCGTGACGGTGAATTTGTAACATCCACATGAAGATCGACCCGACCGATATAGTTAAACGCTTGAATATTTTTAATACCAGGTAATTATAGCACATAGAAAAAATAATAATGTACTAGTTCTAATATAATTTTAGACTTTTACTCCATAAAATTTATTAATTTCTTTAAATATATAATATAAAAGCATAAACATTTATAAAAAAGGGTAAAATATTTCTATACAGACAGACCACATTATTTTTCAATCGAGTAATATATGCACTTATTTTTTAATTTAAGTTAAGTTTTTCTACACCTTTTGCTATAATATGAAATTGAGGTGAACGAAATGAATCCATCAACAGTTACGTCTATCGAAGAAGTCGTCTCTCGAAATCTTCGCGCATACCTTGAAACGATCGGTAAGACTCATAAATGGGTATACGAACGGGCCGGTATGTCAAAACCAACATTTTACAATCTATTAAAGGGCAAAGGAGATCTAAAAGGTGGAATTACACGATTAAACCGCGTTTTCCGGATCTCAGACCCCACTTATTTTTACAAAGAGGATTTTAAAGTTCCAACGTCTATTCAAGATTTACAAAGTACAGCTACCCTAAAGCAACAAGCTGCAGCAAATTATCATGCTCTTGGTCCATCACCTGTTATTGACGAAACATTTGAAACACTGGAAGGAATCATTGCCATGCTTGATGTTCTCCATTCGTTCGACGAGGTGGAAGAATGATCACACGAGAAAATCTGCTCGATGTCATCGAAAAAAATAAAGAAATTTTAGATATTGTTTCTAGTCGTGTAGAAAACACTAAGGAACAAAGTCTGCTGTTCCGCTACAAACCTCTGGACAGCATCAAGCACCATTTGATGCAGAAAACGAGTGTCATCTTGTTTCCAACTCCAGATACACGTTATGGCGGACTCATCACTTACCGGAATAAACGATTTTATCTGCATATCAATACAGCTCAACCTAAAACGTACGAAAATTTCGTTTGGGTACATGAATACTATCATTACAAATATGAAAAAGAACGTATTCAGGACAAACAGACCGAAACTTTTTTTGAAGATTCGGTTTTAAATGTCCATGAGCGTCATGCGAATTTGTTTGCTTCTGAGTTACTTGTTGATACAAGATTTTTAAAAGAATCGTTCGAACAAATTAGCAGGAGCTATCCAGATCGCCCCATTGAGGAGAAAGTCATTCATTTGGTAGCGATATTTGAAGTCCCTTATAAAGTCCTTGTAATCAAGTTGCTTCAAGACGGACTGGTTTCATCGTCAGATGCACTCGATATGATCGATTACGATTATCTTCATCATTTGCCGGATGATTTCGACACATCCATTTTACACCCAAGCCTTGTCATCAAATTAAATAATCTCAAGACGTTACTATCCAGTCCTCGGATGCAGGAACGTTTGACTAGTGATGAGTATACAAGATTTGTCGAGCAGTATAAGACAGTGCTTGAACGCTTAAAGGAAAAACGGGACTCGAATGGTTAGAACTTGGGAGTCTCCCATGTATGAAGCTGTCCGCACGTACGTCAAATTGAATTTCGTCATCGAGGACGAGCAGACTATCTATCTTATGGATAACATGCTCTTGACACAGTTATCAAAAGCAGCCCGTGATGCACCTGATTGTTTTATTTCTTTCGTAAATCATTTTCGTCATCATAATGCAGTTTTGTTGATTCCGGATATTATTTTTGAGGAGAGTAGCGGGAATCGAAATATGACTCCGGAGTGGTATGCTGATTTATATCAGCCGTTCTTTCAAATCATGTCGGAGCACGTTGATGTTTTTTACGTCACCTTCCGTGAATGTTTTAATTTCGTCCACCGCGGAGCAGTGAATCATGATCAGGCATTGGCGCAATTTCGACTTTTGGCTCGTGAAATCGTTCGATCACACACGGAACTTTCACAACAAGTACAGCAGTCAACAACGATACAGGCGATTGAATCAGCAATTCGATCTGTCCCGAAAGACTGTGGAGAACGTATACTTCACCTTCTGGCATGCTCATTACTTATAGATGGAGCCCAAACCGTGACTCTATTAAGCAATGAAGTAAAAGGTGTTTACTACACTCGTCTGACAATGGCGAAAAATGAAACCTTATTAGGTGCCCTGTTTATGCAAGACCAGCATGTTTTTCGCGACGCTTACCGGCTTCAGTCACTTGATCAATTGCTTGATTCGATTTTCAAAGAACAGATTGTTGCGGAACCCTTTTCTTTCATCGAATGCATGAGAGCAGGACAGCACAAACATCGCCGTGTTCACTACCGAACTGGAGAAGATGTCAGCGACAAAGAACAACTGGATACACCGGAATTTTTACAGATTGTCCAAGATCCGCAGGGACGAATTACTTTCTAATTACAGCAACTCACTTTTAAAAATAAGAGAGCCCATTCAAGAGATGTCAGAAATCATCTCGAATGGGCTTTTAACAGCTTTCTCATCTTTTTATTTGTTTCAATGGCTTCACAGCCGGACCCTCGAGCACATTTCCCTCATAGTCGAAACGCGAGCCATGACACGGACAATCCCATGACCGTTCCCCGTTGTTCCATTTGACGTCGCACCCCATATGCGTACACGTTGTCTTGACGAGATGCAGTTCTCCGGCTGAATCTCGATATCCTCCGACGGTCTTCCCGGCATGCCGGACGAGTCCCCCTTCATCGATACCTAGATCGTCCGCTGATTGACTGGCACGGGCCACTTTTCCCTTCAGTAATTCGATCGCGACATCAGCATTGTTTTTCGCGAATTGTTTCGCGTCCTGCTTATTCAGCTTCGATCGGTTCGGGTCAAACAATCCCCGGAAGCGGTTCGGCGTTCCGGTCAATAAATCGGACAAAAGCAATCCTGCCGCAATCCCGTTCGTCATCCCCCACTTGGCAAAGCCGGTCGCGATCAGAATGTTCGGATCGTCACTCGTCATCTGACCGATGTACGGCACTTTATCGAGCGAAATCAGATCCTGCGCTGACCAAAATTGATCAATCTGTGGAACACCAAATTCACTCTCTGCGAAATGAGCCAACGCTTGGTAGTTGGCTTTCGTATCCGTCTGATGACCGGACAGATGATTCTCCCCGCCAAACAGTCCAAGCCGTGTCCCGTCAGCCGTCTGCGTATGCCGGAGTGACCGGCTTGGTTTGTCGGCACTCATGAACATGCCGTCCGGGAACTCTTCCGGAACACGTCCCGACACGATGTACGAGCGATGGACTTCGAGTTTCGAGAAATAGAGTCCTTTGAAGTCGTTGAACGGAAAGTGTGTCGCGACGATGACTTTCTTCGCCTCGATTTGGTGCCCGGATTCAAGTAGCACGGTCGGCGTCCGTTTTGACTCGACAGACGTCGCCCGCGTCTGTTCGTACAACTTCCCGCCTTGTTCCGTGAAATGACGGGCCAGACCAAGTAAGTATTTGACCGGATGGAACTGGGCTTGATTGCGAATGACGAGGGCCTGTTCGACCGGATACGGTAACTTGGCTTTGACCTCGTTCGTTGCGTCTCCTCCGTTGATGCCGAGCCGGCTGTACGCATCCGCTTCTTTGACCAGTTGCTTGTGTTTCGGTCCACTGGACGCGACGTACAGATAAGCATCCTGTTCCTCAAGCTCACAATCAAGCGCAAGACGCGTCGTCTGATCACGGATGAAACGAATCGCCTCTTCATTCGCTTCGTAATAGAGCCGTGCTTTCTCTTCGCCGAACGTCTGGATTAGTTCGGCATAAATTAAGCCATGCTGTGATGAAACTTTCGCTGTCGTATAACCGGTCGTCCCGCTTGCAATCCGGTCGGCTTCAATCAACGTCACCTCATACCCCCGTTCAATCAGTTGAACGGCTGTGACGAGTCCGGCGATACCAGCCCCGATGACGACAACGTCACTGGTTAGATTTGTTTCGAGTTTCGGATACGTCGATGCTTCAATCGAAGTGCGCCAGTACGATGTTGGAAATCCATCCAGTTGCTTCATTTTCCCCGCCTCCGTAAATGTCAGTTTTTGTTTCATTTAGCTAACAGTTACAGTTACCCTTGTTCTTCCAAAAACATTCATCGACTATGTGTTTTTAGCGTTTACACGTGGTTCTGTGTTCTAATGTTTTCCCTATTTCAAAACATGAGTAGATATTCATTCTTTTTAAATAGGACGGTTTGTCAAATTAAGTGCAACACTTCTTCCGAGAAGACCTCGTATGCAGTTTTCCAGTTGAGACATTTCCGTGGTCTCCCATTGA
>NZ_JACSMT010000070.1:0-6182 GCF_018618815.1 Exiguobacterium sp. s128
ATGGGAGACCACGGAAATGTCTCAACTGGAAAACTGCATACGAGGTCTTCTCGGAAGAAGTGTTGCACTTAATTTGACAAACCGTCGTGTACAATACGCAAGATAAGAGAAAATGTTCCATCTTTATTTGCAGAATCCTTCACTTTTTGGGAAATAGTGGTTAAGATAATGACATTACGTATTAGTAAAAAAGGATGAATTGTATGAATCAGCTGTGGCGTCACCGCATCATTCTCATTCTGATTGTCAGTCTGTTCGCTTCAATCCCATTGCTTTATGCCTTGAATGGATACCGAGCTATTTCTAAACTGACGGAAGAAATGCATAGACAAGATATTCCAATGATCAAGCAAGTCGACGAGTTGATAGAACATAATCGCGACCGGGCAAATGCCGTCCGTGGATTATTGTTATACGAAGATGAACGTTACATCGAACAGTATTATTTTTCCACTTCAAAAGTCCATGACTTACGACGCTTACTGAATGCATCCAATCAGACGCCAGGTGCAATCAAAGATTTATTGCTACGTAACAGCGCTTGGGAAGAGGAAATCGAGGAAGTGTTCACTGTCTATGAAACCGATCACCCACAGAATGCCAAAAAATTAGCTAGGCAGACGACTCAAACCACTCAAACGATTCTCGAGGACCTCTCACAAATCAAAGAGAAGTTGTATCGTGAATTGGAACAAAAGCTCGAATTAACAACTGAATTAACGGCGAATTATAAACGGATGTGCATTAGTTTATCGATCTTATCTTTTTTGTTAATTGCCGCAACCATCTTTTTATCAAAATTAGACGAGAATACTCCCACTTCTAAACGTTCAGGGCGAAACCCTAGTGCAAGTGGGAGATGAATCGTCTTCGGGCAAGGCGTGTCTTGCGACACGTCAATTGTCCGACACCCTTGGTTTGAAAACAATTAAAATCAGGAATAAAAAAAGAGTCATGTTCTTTGAAAACTGAAGATAGTAGGGTTGTGACAGGAAGTTCGTCTGTCACGTAAAATCTTCAACGTTCACCTTGCGGATGACCGAAGTAGCGAAAACCAAGCAGAGTAGGCATCCGTATAAAAGAAACGGACAAGATCAACGTTCTAAACCTGTCTCCTAAACAAAAACAAACACGTGACGGTCACATGGACGGTACGTGTTTGTTTTTGTTTTTATTCAGGACGAGAATTTTCCTTCATTCACGTGTTCCATCGCAAGATGCACAAGAGAGGACACATGATGATCATCCAAGGAATAGTAGACGACTTTTCCTTCTTTTCTATATTTTACTAACCCTTGTTTCAACAAGGTCCGCAGATGGTGGGACGCTGTCGCGATGGAACAATCGACTGAAGCGGAGACGTCACAGACACAAAGTTCTTCTTCTATCGTCAGCGCATAGGCGATTCGCAGACGCGTTGCGTCTGATAATACTTTAAACAGCTTTCCGATATCCATCGTCGGAATCGTATCGACGACGTGCCCAATTTCCTGCGCACGTTTTATATCAATGGCAATCGTTTCACAACGTGGGGCATCCAACGCAATCACCTCTTTCCTTTTAATTGCACCATCGATTCGGATCAATTGCAAGAAAATCCATTCCTGACCTCTGACCTACCTCTAAATCCGTCAAAAAATAACTAGTTTCCCCTGCTCGACTCCTATTAAAAAAGTTCTCTTCTTAAAGTACAGAAGAGAACCCTTTTAGACGCTATCCGGAAAAAAATGAACAATCAGCGTTCTGATTTGTGTTGATTTCGTCTTGTGATCGCGTAAAAGAACCAACCACCCAAAAAATTTCCGATATCCCAGACAATCCGATTATTGTCGACGGCACGAACACCGATATCAATGATACCTGTACTGTATAGGCGTTCACGATACCGTTTCCGTAACAACCTCGGTAACGGAAGATGCAACATCAGCCGGTAAAAAAGATCGAGATGTGTGTGTCCCCAAATCTCAGTCGCGATGGAGCTCGTTTGAATCAGCAAGGAACGTTTATAACGTTGTTGGTATTTATTTTTTAATAGAACAGCTAGTTGATACGAATACCGATTAGGAAAAGGGAACAAAGCTGCTCCTAAATGATATTTCCCTCGATTATCGACTCGAATGATTTGTGGTTCGATTTTATATCGAATCCAACGTCCCCGAAATCGAATAGACTGCCATTTCACGACTTATCACCTCTTGATGACTATACCCTGTCTGAAATGCTCTGACGCGCTTGTTTTGCGGCTTCTCTGAATTCCTGTGTCGCCCGTTCGATTTCTTTTTTCGCAAACAGTGTGGAGATGACAGCATATCCGTCGACTAAACTGCCTAGTTCACCGATGTTTTCTTGGGTGATCCCGCCAATCCCGACCAACGGAACCTGAACAGCTTGACGAATCGCCTTTAACGTTTCTTTCGGCATGAAAGTAGCATTTCGTTTCGTCGTCGTCAGAAAAAGTGAACCGACGCCTAAATAATTCGCCCCTTCCCGTTCCGCGATTAGTGCCTGTTCTACCGTCGAGACAGAGACACCAATCATCGCTGTAGGCAGAAGACGACGAGCTTCACGCAAAGGGATGTCTTCCTGTCCGATATGCAAACCAGCGCCTACGAGCATCGCAATATCAATCCGATCATTGATGATCAGTGGCACGCCGTAACGTTCCGTCAACGCCTTCAGTCCGATGGCCGCTTCTAAAAAAGTTTTTCCTGATGTTTGTTTTTCACGTAATTGAACAATCGTCGCACCACCTTTGAGCGCTGCTTCTACCGCATCTATCAAGTTCAATTCAGGGTGAAACCGTCGATCGGTCACGGCATACACGAAGTAATCAGTTTCCATCGGTTTGCACCTCCTGAAGCGTCTCTTCCGTCATTAAACTGACTGCATTAAACAAACCCGTCCGAAAATCACCGATCCCTGCTTGTCGATCAGCAAGCTCCCCTGCTTTGCCCATCAAATATGTCCCATATACGGCTGCCTCGAATCGGCCATATCCCGCTCCTAAAAACGTCGCAATCAACGAAGCTGTCATACACCCCGTCCCGGTCACTTGCCCAAGCCGCTTTGCCCCGACATCGAGACGGCATTGACGGCTTCCGTCCGTCACAAAGTCAATCGGACCTGTCACGACAATGACTTGGTTGGTTTGTGCTGCAAAGGTATGGACTGCTTGAAAATCGAGTGATTCCCCTTCCGCAACATCTACTCCTTTTGTCGTCGTCGCTTGCCCGATTAGCGTTTTGATTTCTGAGGCATTTCCTTTAATGACCGTAAACTGAATGTCATGCATCAATTCGTTTATGAAATTCGTACGTAATGTCGTCGCGCCTGTTCCGACCGGATCCAGAATAATTGGTTTGCCCAATCGATTAGCGGTTTTCCCTGCCAACAGTTGCGCCTCCCGGATCGATGGATGCAGCGTGCCTGTATTGATGACGACAGCGTCAGCAAGACCAACCATCTCTTCTACTTCTAATACATCTTCCGCCATGACTGGGGATCCTCCAAGCGCTAGCGTCATATTGGCACAGTCGTTGATCGTGACCGTGTTCGTCAAATGATGAATCAGTGGTTTTTTGTCATGAATAATCGGTAACATGATTTTCCCTCCAAAGTTCGTAAAAGTGATGGGTTGGTCCAATTCCGTGTCCGAGCGCAAAACCGTGGCGAATCGCCTCCGTCACGTACTGTTTCGCATACATGATACTGTCGTACAAGGAGTCACCTTGTGCGAGTCGGGCTGCAATCGCAGCAGACAACGTGCATCCTGTACCATGTGTGTGCTGACGAGTTAGTCGTTTCTGTTCATACACGTAATGATTTCCTTGCGTATATAACAAATCGATTGCTTGTTGTCCCTCCAAATGACCACCTTTGAGCAAAATGGCTCCCCCGGGTCTTTTCGCTAGTTCCACCGTTGCTTGTTCCATATCCGAAAGCGATTGAACCGTCCTCCCAATCATCCGCTCGATTTCGGGGATGTTCGGTGTGACGAGTGTCGCGAGCGGTAACAGATGTTCTAACAAGGCTTGTTCTGCATCTTTCCGTAACAAGCCGTGTCCACCTTTTGCGACCATGACTGGATCTAAAATGATTGGAGCATCACATTGTTTTAATTGTTTTGCGATGATTTGAATCGTTTCTTGATTAGAGACCATCCCGATTTTGACAGCATCAACACGAATATCGGAAAAGATAGATGTCAATTGTGCTTCTACAAGACGAGGTGACACATCCTCGACGGCTTGGACACCTAATGTATTTTGTGCCGTAATCGCTGTGAGGACACTCATCCCATACACGCCGAGGGCAGAAAATGTTTTTAAATCTGCTTGAATGCCCGCTCCACCACTAGAATCCGATCCTGCAATCGTCAATACATGTTTCATATCGCTTCCTCCCTTTCTTATGAGCCAATTAGGAGAAAACGGACGACAAAAAGCGCCGTCCGCTGTAAAAAAGCAGACGACGCCATGAAAAACCCTCATCTAGGTTTTATATCTCATGTCTTCGATCTCAACTTTCCTACGCTGGTATTATCCAGTTCAGGTGACAGGGTCGAAAACAGAATAGTTTTCCTCTCAGCCGGACTCCTCCAGCTCCCCTAGTTGCTCGTAATTTAATTCCTTTTTACTGTAGCATAGCGTTATCAAAAAAACGAGCCGAAGCTCGTTTTCATAAATATCCAAGTGGATTAACCGTGTTTGCCGGTCCTGTCGCACTGTATTGATATCCACCGATATGCAATTCAAAATGAAGATGTGGTCCAGTCGAGTTGCCGGTACTTCCAAGCGTACCAAGCGATTGACCTTGTGAAACCGTCTGACCCGCACGAACTGCCAACGAATTCATATGAGCGTACACCGTCGTATAGACTTGACCATTCAGGAAATGCGAAATCATGACATGGTTTCCGTAAGGTCCTCCACTTCCAGCTGTAATGACTGTTCCGGAAGCGGCTGCTCGAATCGGCGACCCCACTGGTCCGCTGAAGTCTACTCCATTATGAAAAGTATACCCGTTTGCCCCACTCGCCGGTCCAAATCCTTGTGAAACACCACCTGAAGCTGGACGAATGAACTTCGCTGAGCCTGTTGGAACACTAACGACCGGAGAAGGACTGACTGCGGATTTATTTGATTCGCTCGTCGCTTTTGCCGCCTCTTTTGCCGCACGTTCAGCCGCTGCTTGTTCAGCTGCAGCACGTTCAGCTGCTGCCTTTGCCGCTGCTTTCGCTGCTGCAATCGCTCGCTCTTGTGCTTCTAGTGTCGCTTGTAATTCTTTGGCGTTCAATAGTTTCGTCGTGAACTTCGTTTTCCCTTTACGCAACTTCTTTAAGGTCGCACTCCGTTCCTTCATTTGCTTCTTCAGCTGTTTTTTCTGCTCTAACAACGTTTCTTTTTCTTGAACACGTTCTTCTTTTTTAGCCATAAGATTACGTTTCATTTCGGCTAGTTTTTTTTGTGTCTCCAGGTAGGCAGAAATCATCTTGTCATCTTGTTCAGCAATCTTTTTACCTGCCATGACGCGACTAAATAAATCCCCTAGATTTTTCGATCCAAAAATGACTTCTTCCCATTTAATTGAATTTCCATCATTTTCTTGAAGGACACGTAAACGATCCCCCAACAGTTCTTCTTGCCGTTTCAACATCGCTTCATATCGAACAATTTCCGCTTCGAGATCTTTAATCTGAAGATTCAGTTGCTGAATCTGTTTATTTTTTTCTGAAATCCGGAAAATATTTTCATTGATCGCAGCATCAATTTTATTGATTTCTCGCTGTTCCGTTGATATTTTAGCTTCTTGTTTTTTGATTGCTTTTTCCAATTGACGCTGTTCTGTCGCATTTTGAGATTTCTTTTCCTTAATCGTCGCAGCATGACCAGAATTCGGCGCAGTTGCCAAAAGTAATGTTCCTAACAATACTGTCGAAAGCAATTTTTTTAACATGGTCAGTTTCCTCACTTATGTATGAATTCTTATTTGAAAAGTATTTAATTCAAAGTATTTCCGTCTGAAATTGATTATAGCATCGTAATAGTTTCAGTAAAATTTCATTTGTGTTTCAAGTGAAACCGTTTTTTTGTAATGACGAATTGTAATATTAAGTGCAACACCTGACGGAAAACACAAAAAGCCCATAACGGCCTCGTGTAGAATGGAGTTACCACACCACA